>JALVQM010000482.1 GCA_027025615.1 Desulfobacteraceae bacterium
ATGTGTCACGGCACCACCGTGGAGTTGGGGCCTGACAACAAGCCCGTCAACAACACCTGGCCCGGCGGTGTGGGAACACGCTATCCCGATGGTTCTGTCGGAACTTGCACGGTCTGTCACGAGCGGCACACCTTTTCGATTGCCGACGCCCGTAAACCGGAGGCCTGTGGTGCCTGCCATCTGGGTCCGGATCATCCCAACATCGAGATCTACCAGGAGAGCAAGCACGGGCAGCTTTACGCGGTAAAAGGCGAAGAGTGGAAATACGACAGTCCACCGGGTGCCTGGGAACCTGGAGATTACCTGGCCCCCACCTGCGCCACTTGCCATATGAGCGGAATCGGTGACCTGCACACCACCCACAACGTCCAGGAACGCCTCAAGTGGGATCTTATGCATAAAAAGAGCGTTGTACGCAGCGGTGAGCGCGGCAACGGCGAAAAGGGCGGTCCCTTGATGCGTAAGGTTTGTGCCAATTGCCATAGCACCACCCATGTCAAGGCCCAGGAAAAGACCCTGGAACTGGCTGTAGAACTCTACAATAAATACTGGGACGGTGCGGTGAAGATGAAAAAGGAGCTGGCCGCAAAAGGTCTGCTCGGTAAAGATCCCTGGAACGACGGTTTCCAGGAGCTAGCATATTATCTGTGGCATCATACCGGGCGGCGTGCGCGCCAGGGCGCTGCCATGAACGCACCGGACTATGCCCACTGGCACGGATTCTTCCAGGTTTTCCAGGTCTATCAGGATATGGAAAATATCTATAAGCAACGCATGAAGACCGGCAAGATCGAAGAAGTAAGCACTGTTGTCAGTTCAGCGCCGTATTAAACCGGTAATTTGAATATAGAATAAGGATCTGGCCCTTAAATCGAAGTATTATAGCCCCTTGCCGTCAAGTTGGCGGCAGGGGCTTTTCTTTCATGCGACCTTGACAACTAGGTGAACAGGCACAGTTGACATTCCTTGGCGTACTTGAGAAATTCTTCGGCGGTCCAGACACTGACACCTTCTATCAGTTTGCTTTCATCGATTTCCATCATATCGACGGTCATTTTGCAGGCGATCAGTTCAACGCCTTCTATTTGGGCCATTTCCTGAAGATCCGCCAGGGAAGGGATGTTGGCCTTGGCTATTTTTTGCTTCATCATGGTTGTAGCTATGGTGGTCATGCCTGGAATGGCGCCCATGACACCGGGCGGAAAAAATTTGGCCCGATCCACCCCCCCTTCAAGGACAAGGTTCATTCCCATGAAAGAATAAAAAATTTTGCTTTCCATGCCCAGGCGGGCGGCGTTGATTCCAAGGACCAGGGATGGATATGCACCGTCAAGAGTGTCTTTAACGCAGATAAAGGCAGCCTTTTCTTTTTCCTGACTCATGGGGTTTCTCCTTTCTATGGTTGAGGGTTAAACCGGCTTGTTTTTGTGTGGTAAAGAGCCTCGCCTGTCCCGCCAGTTACAGCCGACAGAGGTTAAATCAGCGGCTTTATCCGGGGCGTTATGGCGTATGGGTGTTGATTTTTCCTCCATAATAACCATTATTAGAAAAGCCGCGCATTGATAAGGGCCTTTGAATTATAGAAAACCACAAGAGGGCTTTTTGGATGAGCCCGCTTCAGGGAGAAACAAAATGACAGAACACTTGACATTCGATGTCGTTATTCTCGGCACAGGTCCTGCCGGTCTTCAAGCGGCCATCCATGCCGCCAGGAAAAAAGTATCGGTCCTTGTGTTGGGTAAACAGACCAAAAGCAGTTTATTTCATGCCCATATCGAAAACTTTTGCTGCATATTCAACATACCAGGAGAGCAAATACTGGAAACCGGACGCAAACAGGCCGAAACTTTTGGAGCCGTTTTCATTGAAGACGATGTAATGCATATAACCTATGAAAAACCATTGTACCAGATAACGACTGAAAGCGGCAAGCAGATCGATACAATGGGCCTGATTATTGCGACCGGTGCCCGGCGAAAACGCCTTGGGGTGCCTGGTGAAAAAGAACTTTTGGGAAAGGGCGTAAGCTATTGTGTCGATTGTGACGGCAATTTTTTCCGTAACCAGGACGTGGCCGTTGTGGGAGAAGGCAGTGCGGCCGTGGATGGGGCTTTAAGCCTGGAAGGTGTTGCCGGTAAGGTCTATCTGGTAAGTCGCAAGCTTGAAGTGGCAGACTTCCTGCTTTCCCAGCTTGAGCAAAGCAAGGTAACGGTAGTTGAAAACAGGCGGGTAAAAACTGTTTTGGGAGACCAGGCAGTGTCGGGTCTGGAGCTGGATGATGGAACCGTCCTGGATGTCTCGGGTGTGTTTATAGAGTTGGGGGCCAAGGGCCTGATGGAAATTGCCTCCAGCCTGGCGGTTGCCCTTGATGATACAATGCAGTATATAAAAACAGATAAGCACCAGGCAACAAATTTGCCGGGTGTTTGGGCGGCCGGTGATATCTGCGGTCCACCATGGCAGATGGCCAAAGCCGTGGGAGAAGGATGCGTGGCCGGCATAGAGGCTGCAGTATATGCAAAAAAACTTAAACGTAAAGCGGGGCAATAATTATGACTGATGAAAAATTGGATTGTGCTGAGAATGACTCGTCCATGAGCACGGCTGATGGGCAATTGTGCAGTGACACAGAATGTGTCGGGCAATTGACAGGAGGTTTGGCAGAAAAAAAAGTTGAAGGGGAACCCGAAACCAAAAAGAAAAGTCAGGATAACGGACGGGCCGGGACAGAAGCGGAATCTTCAATGCGTGCCGGAAGCCATAGGTGCGTAGACGATCAATGTATAGGCAAAACCTGAGGGTCCTTGATCAGGTTTTAAGAAAACCCTACCCGGACTGTTTGAAAACCTGGTCAGCCCGGCAGTTTTTCAGCAGACTGTCAGGGTTGCGGATGAAATCTCCGGTCGATTTCAGCAGGCTTTTAATTTTTGTTTGATCCTCAATAATGTTTAAGTCTTAGGCCGAACTTCTGCATACGTTTCCAGATGGTTACCCGGCTGACACCCAGAAGCTCAGCCGCTTTGGTCTGATTGCCCCCGGTTTTTCGCAGGGCCTCCATTAATTGTTGTCTTATCAATAACTCTTTTGAAGTCATTGCCGTAGAGGGGTATTCGGGCGAAGATCCGATTATTTTGGGAGGTAAATGCTCGACGGCAATCTCGCCACCGGTACACAGCACAAAGGCATATTCGATGGCATTGCGCAGTTCGCGTACATTTCCCGGCCAGTTGTAAGCGGTCATCCGGTTCATCGCTTCCGGTGTCAAGCCGATGATATTTTTCCCGGTTTTGCGGCGGTTTTCTTCAATGAAACGTTGTACTATGGCGGGAATGTCTTCCGGACGCTGGCGCAGAGCAGGGCAGGTCAAGGGAAACACGTTTATTCTGAAATACAAGTCTTCCCTGAATACGCCCTCTTTGATCATCTTTTCCAGGTTACGGTTTGTAGCTGAAACCACCCGTACATCGACCCTGATGGGACGATTGTCACCCACTCTTTCGAATTGTTTTTCTTCCAGGACTCTTAGCAGCCTGACCTGGGTTTTAGGAGGGATATCGCCTATTTCATCCAGGAAAATAGTGCCCTTGTGGGCGATTTCAAAGCGACCGATTCTGGTCCTGTCAGCCCCGGTGTACGAACCTTTCATGTGACCGAACAGTTCACTTTCAAGCAGGTTTTCATTCAGGGCCGCACAATTCACCTTGACAAAGGGTGCCTTGTTCCTGGGGCTTGCTTCGTGAATTGCCCGGGCAACGAGTTCTTTACCGGTACCGCTTTCACCGGTTATAAAGACCGGGGCTTCGGTTTGGGACACATTCTGAATCAATTCGAATAACGAACGCATGGGCGGAGAGCTTCCTATCAGCCCCTTGTAGCCTTCATCCAAATGCAACGATTTTTTTAAATTGAGGATTTCTTCCTGCTGGCGGACCACATCAGACATATCTCGCAGTGACTCTACCGCTCCTATTGTTTGGCCCAGCTCATTTTTTAATATTGTGGCTTTTTTTATAATTGTTACCTTGCGGTTGCCCTTGTCGGTAATGGTGCATTTTTTTGTGCGCACGTTGCCCTTGGCAAACAAACCGCACCATTTTTCTGCCCGTCCTCTGCCGATTATCTTGCATCCGGTGCAATCCAGGGTTCTGCATGATTTGCCTACCAGTTCATCTGAGGTATACCCGGTAAGGCTTTCGGCAGCGGGGTTTACGGCAACGATTTTGCCCTTGTCATCCACCACCATGATTCCATCCTGGATTGTTTCAAAAATAGTTTTCCAGTACTTGGATAGATCCATTTCGCGTATTTACCTTCCATTGATAACTTGGTGTAAACCTCGATATTAACAATTGTTAACATAACAAGGGTAACAAAAAACGCAAGTTCTTTCTTTAAATCAAAATATAGCTAATTATAACAATAAGATAACAATTTTATAATTAACGGCATGATCTTTGCGAAATATTCGCTTCAGTCCCGCCAGCAAAGATGAGGTGCAAAATGTTTCTGCAAGGAGATTAGAGGCAAATTTATGTCGAGCGTTTTTAGGCTTTTTGTAACCTATGGAAAAATAATCTTTTTGGGCCGCAATGGTCACGATGAAAGGAGGTTGTTGGATGAAAGTGTTTAGTTGGTGTCAACGTCTAAAGGCCGGCCTGAGCCTGATAATTATGGTTAGTCTGATTTTATTTCTGCCTTGTCTTGCAGCAGCGGATCAGCAGCAGGAACAATTGCGGAAACAACTGGATACCCTGCAGAAGCAAATGGAGCAGGTCCGCAAGCAGCTGGACGCAATGCAAGCCAAAGATGAAGAAAAAACTGAACGTGTGGAAGAGCTTGAGTCCCGTATGGACAAAAGTGAACTCCATACGGCAACAGATAAAATTTCTTTTGGTGCAGAGCTGAGGACCCGGGCCGAGTCGATCCATTACACTGATCTGCGCCAGGCTCCGGACAGCCTGGTAAGTGGATTCTTTACACCGGTACCCGCCGGTTTCAATGGTGCTACTTTACAGGAGATTCAACAGGGTATGGCCAACATGATCAGCGCCGGGATGGTACCTCCTGTTGAAAAGTTCGATGCTGATAACGACATAATTTACACCAATCGTTTGCGCCTGGAAATGAAAGCCAAGATTAATCCCAAATTGAGTTTTAGCGGGCGTATGGCCGCTTACATGGTGTACGGAGACAGCACCGGAGTGAAGGTCAACCAGGGATCACTTGGTGATGTTACTTTTGATGGCAACACCAGCAGTTTACCCCATGGCGATACCATACACCTGGAAAGAGCTTATTTCAATTACAAGGGTGACATGGGACAGGTTCCGATCAACTTTTCAGTCGGCAGAAGACCGGCCACCGAAGGTCCTCCCTTGGAATATCGTAATTACAGTTTGGAAGGTGGTTCCCCTCTTGCCACAATCATCAACTGGCAATTCGATGGAGCATCTTTGACTTTTGGGCTGGAAGATATAACAGGAATACCCGGCGCCTCGTTTAAAATCTGTTATGGGGTAGGCTTCGATGGTGAATGGGGCAACAGTTATTCATTGAGCAACTCCCAGTCATCGGTTGATGATGTCCACATGCTGGGTTTTATTGCCAGCCTTTACGATGATGATGAAACCAGCGTGGTACTGAACTATGCCCACGCTTGGGATATAACCGATGGTTTTACGGGACTGACGGTAATGCCATATAATGTCTACAAACAGGACACCAATGGCGATGGGGTAGATGAATATTATTTCGAAATGAACAATGCCGGTTATGTTTCCCGCATTGAGCCCTATACCAATATCGGTGACTGGGATGCGGCATCACTGCTTATAAGAACCAATTTGGCTGAAAAAATGGCCGATATTGATCTTTTCCTGGCGGCTTCCTGGTCGCATACGGATCCATCCCGCATTTCACGGCACCCGTTTTACGAAATGATGGGACAGGGCCTGCTGAGTTCCAACGGTGAACTGGAAGACCGGCACGGGTACAGCATTTATGCCGGGGCAATATTCCCCATGCCTTTGGAGGGCAGGTTGGGACTGGAATACAACTGGGGATCACAGTATTGGTTCAACTTTACCGGTGCCGAGGATTCACTGGTGGACAGTAAACTGGCTGCAAGGGGTCAGGTTTATGAAGCTTACTACCATCAGCCAATTTTTGGACAGAATTTTTTCCTGACTCTCGGGACCCAGTTCTACGATTATGATTATACCGGCAGCGGCAATCCTCTTGGTGAGCCGGTTAAAATATCAGAGGCAAGTTCTTTTGATGCTTTGAATACTATCGTTGACAAGGTGTGGTTGGCTTATTTGTCGGCAACTCTGAGATTTTAAACGACTCTGAATTAAACACAGAACAAAATATTACTTCCAAGGAGAATATCATGAAAAGTAAAATTCTAAGTTCGATTTTGGCATTAATGTTACTGTTTGTTTTTACAGGTGTTGTTAACGCCGGAGGCAAGGGTAATCAGCGAAAAGGTAAATATCTTTACCGCAAGATATATAAAGAATGTCATGCCGCCGGGAAAGTGGATTCACCTCGTCCCCCGTTGAGCCCGGATACCAAGACCCAGTCCCAGTGGAAAAGAATTTTCGATAAAAAGGATTTTGACCAGTTCGGCTGCCCTGAGCAGTGGAGTAAACTCAGCGATCAGGATCTACAATGTATTTTCGCTTACCTGTACGGCCATGCGGCGGATTCACCATCACCTGCAAAATGTAAATGACAGGTGACCGACGGCTTCCCGTAAAGTCCGGTATCCCTGTTGCTTTGTATCCGGTTGTGATTGCGGCACACTTTAATTACGCCGCAATCACAGCCGATTTGCAAGGTCTTGATTCAGAACCGTCTGAATTTTATTTTTTGCGGAATTGTCATGGCGAAGGGCTAATAAATTTTATTTGCTCATAATATCGGGTTTGGAGAAAAAATGCAGATCGGATTAATTGAAATCAACAAGATAAAATTATTTTTACTTGCACTATGCTTGTCCCTTTTCTTGGCGGCGTCGGCCCATGGCCAGGGGCCTGCCGAAACGGCTCCGGGACGTACATTGGCAAGACAGGCAACCAAAGAAACTAAATTGTGGATCACTGCCGATCATTCGAAATTTGATCTTTTAAACCAGAATTTCACAAGTGGCGACCAGATAACCGCCGCCTGCCTGAAATGCCATTCTGAAGCCGCCGATCAGTTTCATAAAACAATTCACTGGACATGGTTGGTAGAAAACGGAAATGCCGAAAGACAATTGGGAAAAGCCGGTGATTCTGTGAATAATTTTTGTATTTCGACCAATCATATGAATGATGCAAAGTGTACCAAGTGTCATACCGGCTGGCATGGAAAGCAAACCGCTGTAAACTGCCTGAAGTGCCATGGTCGTAAAACTTTCAATTTCGAGGAAGCATTTGAGGATTACCGGGCCTTTGCTACTTCCAGTGATCCAGACGAGAAGATGCTGGCCTCGGAAGTACAGGAAGAAATTCATGAAGCTGTGCACAGCATCGGGTTGCCCATGCGTAAAAATTGTGGCGCGTGCCACTTTTATGGTGGTGGTGGTGACGGCGTCAAGCATGGAGATCTGGATTCTTCCATGACCAACCCCAGCAAAGAACTTGATGTGCATATGGGCATTGACGGCCAGGGGTTTCAATGTACGCGCTGCCACACAACTGTGCTGCACAATGTTGCCGGTAGAATTTATACCCAGCCGGCCTCTGAGCACAGGAAAAGTTTGATAGAAGACGATCTGACGGCCAAAATAACCTGCGAATCCTGCCATAGCGCCACCCCCCATAAAGCAGGCCACAAAGCCAATGATCACACCGACAAGGTGGCCTGCCAGAGCTGTCATATTCCATATTTTGCCCGTGCTCTGCCAACCAAACTATACTGGAATTGGTCAACGGCCGGCAAAACGAAAGAAGGCAAGAGAATTGTCGAAAAGGGGCCGTTGGGCAAGCCCGTTTACATGACGATCAAAGGCGACATGAAATGGGGCAAGAATGTCCAGCCGGAGTATTTCTGGTTCAACGGTTCCATAGAATCATTGACAGTCAAGGATATAATAGATCCTTCAGGCACGGTGGCAGTGAGCAGACCCATAGGTAGCCGTAATGATCCTGCTTCACGCATTTTCCCTTTCAAGATACATCATGGACGCCAGCCTTATGATAAAATCAACAAGCACTTACTGGCACCATTGCTGTCAGGGCCTGAAGGCTACTGGGCTAACCTGGACTGGTCGGCGGCTCTCCAAAAAGGTATGCAGTTTATGGGAGTTGAGTATTCAGGCCAGTTCGATTTTGTTGACACGACCTATGTTTTCCCTATTACCCACATGGTTGCTCCCAAGGACAAAACGTTGGCTTGTAACCAGTGCCACGACAGGAAAAACAGTCGCCTTGCAAAGCTTGCCGGTTTTTATATGCCCGGCCGGGACAACAG
>JALVQM010000483.1:0-1780 GCA_027025615.1 Desulfobacteraceae bacterium
CAAAGATATAGGTCTTGATGCTAAAGACGAAGAGATAATCGCTCATTTGCTTCAAAACAGTAATAATAATCCTCCAACTCTTGAAGATATATGGATGTTGATGGATTTAGTCTGGGAACAGTTAGAATGCGATAATAAAAAATTAGATTTTGAAAAAATAAAAAATTATTACAATCATCCCGTTTGGATTTTAAACGGCTTGTTCATTGAACAGGATGTCACCTCCATGCAACATCGCCATTCCATTTCAGACTGGATCATAGGACAAAACGAAATAAAGACTGTTCTTGATTACGGCGGAGGGTTTGGAACGCTTGCCAGATTGATAGCAAAAAAAAATCCTCAAGCTAAAGTTGATATTTATGAACCTCATCCAAGTAATTTAGCGAGAAAAAAAATATCATTGTTCCCAAATGTAAACTTTGTCTCTTCGCAACCACGTTGCAATTACGATTGCCTTGTAAGTATAGATGTTCTGGAGCATGTACCTGATCCCCTGGCTTTGCTGGCAACCATGATTGACTGCGTAAGACCTGATGGCTTCTTATTGATAGCAACAAATTTTTTTCCAGTGATAAAATGTCATTTACCAGTGACATTTCACTTCCGTTATTCCTTTAATATTTTTACGCGCCTGATGAACTTACGGAATCTTGGGCCTTGCAAAGGGAGTCATGCCACAATTTATCAAAAATTAGGTACGGGGCATATCGATTGGAAAAAAGTCCGCCTTATAGAGCAGATATCGTCTAATTGTTTTCCCGCTTTAGCTTTTATTCACCGATGTTATAAAAAAACAAAAGGTTTCAAGATATGAAAATCCTCCATGTTAATACTCATGACATAAGTGGGGGAGCGGCAAGAGCGGCATATCGCCTTCACCGGGCACTTAGGGCGGGAAATGTAGACAGCCGCATGCTGGTTCAATATTGTAAAGGTGATGACCACACCATTTCTGTTGTTGCGCCTGGCAAAGTTGGTAAGGCTATTTCCCTGATTCGTCCTACCATTGATTCATTTCCCCTCCGTTTCTATCGAAACAAAACAGCTACACTCTTTTCTCCTGCATGGCTGTGGTCAAATCGGCTGATAAGCAAGATAAACAACAAGATAGCTCCTGATATCGTACACCTTCACTGGATTTGTGATGGCATGGTTCGGATTGAAGATTTACCCAAAATCAATGCGCCGATTGTTTGGAGTCTTCATGATATGTGGGCCTTTACAGGAGGTTGTCATTATGATGAAGGATGTGAAGGTTATCTTGATAAATGCAACGCCTGCAAGGTCCTTGGTTCAGGGGGCTGTTTCAGCCTGAGTCACTGGATTTGGAAAAGAAAAAACAGGACCTACGCCAAGATTCCAAATTTGACTGTAGTCGGTCTCAGTAACTGGTTAAGAGATTGTGCCGCGGCCAGTAAATTGCTTTCCCATGCAGGCATTTATTGCCTTCCCAATCCTGTTGATACCAGTATCTATAAGCCAATTGAAAAAGATATGGCCAGAAAGTTGTGGAATTTGCCACTAAATAAAAAGCTTGTGCTGTTTGGCGCCATGTCGGCAACAAGTGATCCGCGCAAAGGATATGGCCAGTTATCTCAAGCTTTGAATAAATTGGAACAGAACGTTGAATTAATTGTTTTTGGCAGCCGCAAACCCAAAAAGCCAAATGACTTTGTACAAAAAACACACTACCTGGGTTATCTGCATGATGATGTGAGCCTCTCAACCTTATATAATGCTGCCGATGTCACGGTTGTACCGAGTTTACAGGAGGCTT
>JALVQM010000483.1:1790-2460 GCA_027025615.1 Desulfobacteraceae bacterium
TACAGGAAAATCTGTCCAACACCATAATGGAAAGTATTGCCTGTGGTGTACCTGTTGTGGCTTTTAATACCGGCGGCAACCCGGATATGATCGAACACAAAAAGAATGGCTATCTTGCTGAACCTTGTGATACTGATGACTTGTCAGAAGGTATTAGGTGGATACTGAACAATAAGGATTATGAGCAGATCAGGAGTTCAGCCAGGGAAAAGGTCTTGAGAGAATTCGACAGCATGGTGGTGGCGAAAAAATATATTGCACTTTACGAGGAAATTTTAGCCAATGGCTGAAGGAACAAAATATGACCATTAACAACAAAAAAACAGCCTTGATTACCGGCATTACTGGCCAAGACGGCGCATACCTAGCGGAATTTCTCCTTAAAAAGGGCTATATTGTCCACGGCATAAAGAGACGTGCTTCGCTCTTTAATACCGACAGGGTGGATCATCTCTATCAAGACCCACATGATCCAGACAGGCGTTTTATACTGCACTACGGGGATTTGACTGATTCAACGAATCTTATACGCATACTCCAGGAAGTCCAACCTGACGAGCTCTATAATCTTGCAGCCCAGAGCCATGTGGCAGTGTCATTTGAAAGCCCTGAATACACAGCAAATGCAGACGGCCTTGGCACACTGAGGCTGCTTGAAGCTATCCGGATC
>JALVQM010000483.1:2470-2764 GCA_027025615.1 Desulfobacteraceae bacterium
GACTTCAGGATTGTCTTTATCTCGGCAACCTTGATGCTAAACGTGACTGGGGACACGCAAAGGATTTTGTCGAGGCCCAGTGGCTGATGCTGCAGCAGCCTGAACCTGACGATTTTGTAATAGCCACTGGGGAACAGCATTCCGTAAGAGAATTCTGCCAAAAGGCATTCAGAATGGCGGGTGTCGAGATTGAATGGAAAGGTAGTGGCAGAGAAGAGGTGGGAATAGTATCGTCAATTAACGATAACTCTATTGTTTCGAATTCCCAGCTTAAAATCCAACCTGGTGAAAGGG
>JALVQM010000484.1 GCA_027025615.1 Desulfobacteraceae bacterium
CAAAACTTGTTTTCCGGAATGCATCGTTGCCTGGAAATACTTTATTCAGGCCGGGGAGCAGTCCTGGAACAGTTGACAGAGGTGGCAAAGGAACTGAATTCCGGCAGCCGGATCGATCCGGCCCTGGAACCTTTAGTAGATACCATGGCCGATACTGTTTATCGGGTGGAGGACTTGAGTTCCGAGTTGCGTTCATATCTTGCGGGACTTGAGACAGATGACAGCCAATTGGAAGAGGTGGAAGCACGGCTTGATTTGATCAACAGGCTGAAACGTAAATACGGGGGCAGTATTGAAAAGGTTATCGAGCATGGTCGGGCTATTGCGGATCAATTGGAAGCCGTTGCCAATCTGGACAACGAGATAGAAGAAGTAGAAAGGGAATTGGACCGTTTGCACCGGCTTTTATGTGAACACTGCCGTAAACTGTCCAGTGCCAGGAAGAATGCTTGTGAAGATTTTGCCTGCCGGGTGATGGACGAGTTGGCTCAATTGCAGATGAAAGGTACCCTTTTCAAGGTCTTGCTGGAAAAAACAGAATCAGGACCTGATATTTCCAGGTATTGTGTCTGCCAGGGGGCCCCGGTAAACGAATCCGGATGCGATAAAGCGGTTTTTATGATAGCACCAAACGTGGGTGAAGAAATTAAACCACTGGCGGCTATTGCCTCTGGAGGAGAATTGTCCCGGGTGGTGCTGGCCATCAAGGTAATGTTGGCAGGCACTGAAGATGTGGAAACCCTGATTTTTGATGAAGTGGATGCAGGAATTGGTGGGCAGGCTGCTGAAATGGTTGGCCGCAAGCTTGCTTCATTGGCCGGGCATCACCAGGTCTTGTGCATCACCCATTTGCCCCAGATCGCGAAATTTGGCAGCCGTCATTTCAAAATTGACAAACAGGTAAAGCAAGGGCGGACAGTTACTACCATCGAGCTTTTATCCGAGCGGCAACGGATTGAGGAAATCGCCCGCATGATCGCCGGCCGCAAAATCACTTCAACGACTTTGGCCCATGCCAGGGAAATGCTGGAAAATCTTTAAAATATATCAGCTTGACATTTGGAAGCAGATGGTAATACAGAAAGAAGCTTGACCTATATTTCAGGGTTTATGTGATTTTTTTCAAAACTGCCAGTCATCTTCGGAGGCTTTCCCATGCCTATATACGAATTCAGATGTTTGAAATGCAATCATTGTCTGGAAATCCTGGTTATGAATCAGGAGGAGCAGGTCGAAATGAAATGTTCCAAGTGCGGTTCAGTTGAACTTGAGCGGATCATGAGTGCAACCAATTATGCCATGGGCGGTGACGGCGCTGCCACAGATTCCGCCTCTACCCAGACCCGCACCTGCTCAAGCGGCTCTTGTACCACCTGGAATCTTCCGGGACACAGCCGATAACCCCTTTATTTGAAGTTAAATTGGATGAAAAAGGGGGGCTGCATGTTGTCGCATCCCATTCACAAGCAGGAACGAGAGCAGTTCATTAAGCTCTTTCAAAAGGACCATGTTGACGATTTCGAGGATCGTCTGAAAGTTCTTGAAGTCTTTCTGCAGACGGAAAAACATGTCACCGCCGAACAGTTGTGCAGGTTGGTGAACGAAAACGGCAAACGCCTGGATCCGGATTTTGTGAGTGAAACCCTGCGGCTTATGTGCCGATACGGGTTTGCCCAGCAGGCACGTTTCGAAAACGGTCAGACCAGATACGAGCATCGCCACCTTGGGCAGCATCATGATCACATGATTTGCACCAGGTGTAAAAAAATCATTGAATTTGAAAACCAGGCCATCGAAAAGTTGCAGGTGGAAGTGGCGGCAGCTTACGGGTTTCACATGCTCCAACACAAGCTGGAGTTATATGGAATATGTTCCCGATGTCTGGAAAAACGACAGTCAATGATGCCTCTGACCATGGCCAAACCCGGAGAGCAGCTTGTTATCAGGGAATTTACCGGAGGGGCCAGGTCCAGGATGCGCCTTATGACCATGGGGCTGCGGGTTGGAGACAAGATCGAAATCATAACCAATCAGGGGCAGGGCCAGGTAGTTGTGGCCCTGGAGTACAAGCGACTGGCGTTGGGAAGAGGTCTGGCAGGCAAGATAAGGGTTGCAGTTGTTAAGGACACTGGTTCTTAATTACAGGACAAACAAGATGGTTAGAAGATTTACTTCAGGTTTCGCAGATATTATCCTGGCAGGACTTGTACTGGCGGCTGTCGGCCTTGGGAGTCCTGCGGCCCAGGTGCAGGCCGGAGGCACTGAACGTTATTCTGTCACAGTGGCAACAGCTAACATTCGTTCAGGGCCTGGTACCGGCTACGATATACTTTGGAAGGCAGAACGTTTTTATCCCCTGCTGGTGGTCGCAAAAAAAGGAGCCTGGTACAAGTTTAAGGATTTTGAAGGTGATCAGGGTTGGATTCACAAGTCATTGATCGGTAAAGTAAAAAGCGTGATTGTAAAGTCCGACAAATGTAACGTGCGTTCCGGGCCGGGGACCAAGTACAAGGTGGTTTTCACCGTGGACAGCGGCGTTCCTTTCAAAGTGATCGAGCGGAAAGGACAATGGTTGCACATTCGTCATTCGGATGGTGATAGCGGCTGGATCCATTCCAGTCTTGTATGGTGAAGGAGGCGCTTTTTGCAGGGGTTGCCAAAGGGCCGAAAGATGGTCATGGGTGTCGGATCAGCCCTGATAGATATCCTTGCCCGGGCTGATGATGATTTCCTTGTAAGCTCAGGTGCTCCCAAGGGGGGCATGGTTTACGTGGACCCGGCTTTCATCGATGGGGCTGTCGCCGCCATGGACCCGGCACCCCAGCTTGTACCAGGAGGATCGGCCTGTAATACAGCCGTGGGCGTGGGAATGCTGGGTGGAAAGTCTTGTTTTGTTGGCCGTTGCGGCAGGGGTGATATGGGGGATTTTTTCGTCGGCTGCCTGCAGGAACGCAAGGTGCAGCCGGCGGTGGCCCGCTGTGATCTTCCAACGGGCAGGGTTTTGTCAGTCATTACCCCCGATGCCCAGAGGACCATGTTCACCTATCTTGGCGCTGCCGAAACCCTGCAATTGGAAGACCTGGAGGCTTGTCCTTTTGACAGGGCCGCAGTGGTTCATGTTGAGGGCTACCTGGTCTTCAACAGGGCGGTTATCAGTTCTATCATGGAACGGGCCAAGATAGCCGGCGCACTGGTCAGCCTGGATCTTGCCAGTTTCAATATTGTCAGTTCGGAAAAGACCGTTTTTGATGAGTTGGTCGGCGGTCCGGTTGACATTCTTTTTGCCAATGAAGAAGAGGGCCGGGAGTTTAGCGGTGCTGATGACAGGGAAGCAATACTTGCCTACATGGCCGAGCGGGTTTCCCTGGCAGTACTGAAAATGGGACCTGAGGGCAGCCTTATAAAATCAGGTCGAACACAAATTTATATTCCGGCCCAGGGTGACGGCAAGGCAATTGATACCACCGGCGCCGGGGACTTGTATGCGGCAGGTTTTTTATACGGTTTGGTAAACAGGATGACCCTTGAAAATTGCGGGAATTTGGGCGCTGCCTGTGGATTTCAGGTCTGTCAGGTCATCGGGGCCAGCATTCCGGAACACAAGTGGGAAACGATAAAGGAGGCTTATCTGTAATGGCACCAAGAAAAATAAGTCGTAAACAATTGCTCAAGGAGCCCGATGAATTTATCTCTTTTTCGGCCAGGATGATAGAATACTTTCAACAGCATAAAAATGCCGTAATCGGTGGTGCCGTAGCTTTTTTGTTGGCCCTGGTGTTGGCTGTGGGTATTCGTTCGTATATTAATAACCAGGAGAAAAAGGCCTTTGTGTTGCTTGCCGGTATCAATCAGACATATGCGGAAACTTTAAATACCAAAGGACCCCAGGCAGCCCTGGAAGTCGTCCAATCCCAACTAAGGGCTCTGCTGGATGATTATGGAAACAGGACCGCCGGCCGTTTGGGAACCTATCTTTTGGGGGCCGCCCTGCTGGAGGCAGGCCATGTGGATGAGGCTGTTGTAAATTACAGGAGAGCTCTGGACCACCTGGAAGCCTATCCTGGTTTCAGGGAGATTATCCTGAGTGGTCTTGGCCATGCATATGAAAAAAAACAGGATTGGGAAAAGGCCATTTCATTTTTTAAGCAGATCAGGGAATCAGAAAACGACTTGATGAAGGACATGGCCCTTTTCCAGCTGGGCCGGCTTTATCAAGCTGCAGGCAGGCAGGCCGAAGGTAAAATGGCTTTCCAGGAGTTGGTAAATAACTATCCCAACAGCCTTTATGCCGGCCCGGCCCGCGAAAAAGCCGCCGACCAGCTTTAACAGCCTGTTGGTTATTCAAAACCTGTTATGTCTTTACTTACGGCCTGAAGGTCTGACGACTTCCAGGCCGTATTTTTTGATTTTCTGGTTCAAACCACTTTTTCCGATACCCAATATTCTGGCTGCGTTGGCCTGAACCCAGTTGGCTTTTTGAAGAGCCTGGATTATAAGGCTTTTTTCTACATGGGCCAAAGTTTCATATAGGTTGGCATCAGCTGGCAGGTCATCCAGTTTAAGGCGGGTTGCCTTGTAGACGTTTTCCCTGAAATCCTTTGGCAAATCAGATAGTTTAATTACACTGCCCGGGCACATTACCATGGCCCTTTCGATAACGTTTTCCAGTTCCCGGACATTGCCCGGCCAACTGTAATCGAAAAAAAGTCTTTCAACTTCCTGGTCTACATGGGTAATGGCAATATCAGAATTACGTTCTGAGGTATATTTTTTGATAAAGTGCGCTACCAGAGGCCGGATGTCCTCAAGCCTGTCTCTCAGGGGTGGCAGAACCAGGTGGACCACATTCAGGCGGTAAAAAAGGTCTTCCCTGAACCTACCGGCCTGGATTTCCTGTTTCAGGGATTTGTTGGTCGCTGCAATCAGCCGCAAATCGACCGCTATCGGTTTGATACCTCCCACCCGTTCGATGATTTTTTCCTGCAAGACTCTTAACAGCTTGACTTGCAGATTTGGTGAAAGTTCGCCGATTTCATCAAGAAACAGCGTTCCTCCATCGGCCAGTTCAAATCGGCCTTTTTTCCTGGCGACGGCTCCTGTAAAAGCACCCCGCTCATGGCCGAACAATTCACTTTCGAGCAGGTTTTCAGCCAGGGCCGAACAGTTGACCGCTACAAAGGGCTTGTTCCGGCGCGGACTGTTGAAATGGATAGACTTGGCTACCAACTCTTTGCCTGTTCCGCTGTCGCCTTCAATCAACACGGTAGCTGTTGCCGGAGCCACTTTGCGGATCGTATCGAAAACGTCCTGCATGGCTTTACTCTTGCCGATAAGGTTGCCAAAGCTGTAACGCGTTTCGACTGCATTGCGTAACTGGCGGTTTTCTTTTACCATTTTATACATGGCAATGGCCTTGTTGACGTAAACCACCAATTGTTCATTGTCGAAAGGCTTAAGTATGTAATTGTAAGCCCCTTTTTGCATGGCTTCGACGGCTTTTTCCACCGTGCCATGGGCGGTCATCATTATTACCGGAAGATCGGGATCTTTTTCCTTTATGCGTTGCAGCAGTTCTATTCCGTCCATGTCGGGCATTCGCATATCTGTAAGTACCAGATCGATATCGGACTGATCGAGAATCTGGAGGGCCGCAGGCCCGCTGTTAGCGGCGATGGCTTCAAAACCCTCTTCTTCCAAAACAGCGCTCAGAATGAGGGGATAATTTTTTTCATCGTCGACAACCAGAATAGTTTCCATGGTCAATCTCCATGATGAAAAGGTATTTTAACAATGACTCGTGTTCCCCCTCCGGGGCGGTTGTCAAGGCGAATCTGTCCCCCGTGGGCCTCTATAATTTTTTTGACAATCCCAAGGCCAAGTCCGCTTCCTTTGTCTTTGGTAGTAAAAAAGGGATCCCAGATTTTGGACTTTATTGCAGCCGGAATACCTGAACCGGAATCGTCAAAAAGTAACATTACACCTTCAGGGGAAGTCTTTACGGCAATCGATAAATCTCCTCCATTCGGCATCGCCTGCATGGCGTTTATCAAAATATTCAGAAACGCCTGATATAGCATGTCTGCATCAGCCATGACCTTGACCGGTTTGGATGGAAAATCAACCTGAATTTTATAATTTTGTTTTTCTATTTGGGGTTCCAGAAAAGCAATGTTTTTTTCAATGATTTCTATGAGGTTGCACGGGTAGAGGTTTGGGCTCTGGGGGCGGGCGTAATTAAGAAAATCAGTAATGATGGTATTCAAGCGGGCTGATTCCTCACTGATAATATTGGCAATGGGTATCAGGGCCGAGTCCTTTTTT
This sequence comes from Desulfobacteraceae bacterium, assembly GCA_027025615.1. Taxonomy (GTDB): domain Bacteria; phylum Desulfobacterota; class Desulfobacteria; order Desulfobacterales; family Desulfosarcinaceae; genus JALVQM01. Next base: position 6,322 of record JALVQM010000484.1, read on the forward strand.
ATTTTCTTTTTAAGCAGTTCGGCCGATGAACTGATAATTCCCAATGGATTGCGGATTTCATGAGAAATGCCGGCCACCATTTCTCCCAATGATGACAGGTGCTTGGTTTGACTGAGTTGCTCCTTTAATTTGAGCTGTTCCATGGCGCGCTTGCGGATTATATCTTCTCCGCGTTTGACAACATAGATTAAAATACCAAAAAGCAAGCTCATGACGCCGCTTACGGTTATCAGGGTTAGGACCTGAACCCTGAATATCCGTCGATAATCATTTGAAAGGTCTTGTACAATTTCGACTACGCCCAATACAGGTCCGGATATTGGTGAGAGAGGTTTTTCTGCCCTAAGAGGCGCAAAAGTTATTATTTTGACTTCCTTGGGAACACCAATCAGTAATTCAAAAAAACTTCCTTTCTGGACCATTTTACTGGTTAGTTGACCGGAAAGGGCCTTTTTGTAGCTTGTTCCACCCATGTTTTGCAGGCCAATGAGTTCTTTTGAAAAACTGTAAGCGATTATATCGTTCATTCCATATATGTTGACCATATCTACCTTGAAGCTATGGAGGGTGCTACGGACAACACTGTCCATTCGCTCAAATTGCTCCTGGTTGCGCAATTCGATTTTGCCGTACTTTAATCCTACAGGCAAGATGAATTGCATGAAGACCTGGTGGTTGAGGCTTTCTACAAGGAGTCTGGCAAATTCGCGGCTTTTTTCATACTGGACAGACCGGACCCAGTGGGTTGTCAAAAATGACAAAACCACCGTGCCGATGAAAATTACCACCAGGCTGGTAAAAGTGAAGTATTTGACCAGACGAAAGGGTTTTGCTTTTTCCGGAACAGAGGCTTTTTTATTCATCAGTTAAACGGCAAAATTCGTACCGGTTTTGGGCCGGTGACAATGAAAACGACGCAGCATAACAAATGGTATACCGGAAGACTCTTTTCAACCCGGATTATGCACTTCAAATGCCTACAAAAGTAATTTTGTTAAATTGTTGCCCAGTCGGCATGTATTTGTTTCCGCCCGTACCTTCACCGGTAAGGTGAAGTTCAATAGGTGATAAATGCCTGAGGCATTTGAAGCCCCAAGGGGCTCGCGATTTTACCGAATCTGCTTTCTTGTCGGGCAGTTGAAGTACCAAAGTACGTCTGCCTGCCCTCCGCCTCGCATCTTCGCCAAACTTGCCAGCTGCAAAATCCGGGTTCAATGGGGCAAGGCCTGTCGAGAAAAGAAAGTAGCAAAAGAATATCCTGTTGTATCGCACAAATCATTTAACAGGATGTTGAAAAACTGTTGCGTTTGGTTTTTGCTGGGCCATAATTCGGCGACGACACATAGGTATTCAAGGAAAATTCAGCTTTTCGCCTCATTTTGGTTTACCTCAGCTTCCCCTGCCACGTTTTTCCAAATCCTGCTAAAGCCATATGGTTTTAAACCGATGATAAATATAATCGGTTAATATACCCATCGGTATAGGTAAACAGGTTGTTAAAGTCAAGCAAACCGTTGACGGGACTGTGAATGGACAGGAAAAACAACCAAAAAATGCTGGCAAGTATGGAATAAAATCAAGCTTTATAGCTGAAAATGTATAAGCAGGTCAGCTTGGGACAATATGTGGTCCTAAACAAGAGCTGTAAAACAGACAGGCAGAAAAGATATAAGCAGGGGATATAAGGCAAACACAGCATCTAGTATTATTTTTCCAAGTACATACAACATAGGTTAACTGAATAAAATTATATATAAATTATGTATAATTTTACTTGACATCGTTTCATATATTGTAAATTATGATATCAAATGAAATTTTAAGAAAGGTTTTTTGCTCTTATCAGACATCCTGACAAAATGGAAATTATTAGCCATTATTACTTAGAAAACATTGAGAAGTGTTACCTATGGGCAAAAATTCTTTAAAGAAAATTCGCGAATCCCTGCTTATGAGCAAATCTGAATTGGCGCGGGAAGCAAATGTGTCGCCGATTACTATTACCAGGATAGAGCAGGGCAAACCTTGCCGGATGGAAACCAAGCGCAAAATTTTACTGGCACTTGGTTATAG
>JALVQM010000485.1 GCA_027025615.1 Desulfobacteraceae bacterium
ACAATCCCGGCGGCAGCCTGCTCAATATATCAGATCCCATGTTCTGGCCCCGATACCTCCACATGGTGACCGGAGCCCTGGCAATGGGTGGATTGTTCCGGGCTATGGTAGGGCGCTGGAAACTGCGGCGGGGCGATAGACAGGGAAGTGTGTTTGTCAAAAGTGGTCTGCGCTGGTTCCTCAGCGGATCGGCCCTGCAGGTAGGGTTTGGCTTTTGGTTGTTATTGGCCCTGCGCCAGGATGTAATGGTGAATTTCCTGGGTAAAAACAACCTGGCAACAGGGTTGCTCGTGCTGGGAATTACAGGCGCAGCCCTGGCCTTGATGTTTGGCATCCAGACCAGGGTCGCTCCGACTGCTGTTGCAGCCCTGATCACCGTGGTATCCATGGTTCTGATTCGTGACATGGTCAGGCGGATGTATCTGGAAGGTTATTTCGTTCCGCAGCAGTTGCAATACACCAGCCGTTATGTTCCGTTTGCGGTTTTCATGGTTTTTGTGGCCCTGGGGGCGGTTGTACTCTACTATTTATACCGCAGACTGAAAGAGCCTCAATCCTGATGAACAGCGCGTACAAGGTCTGCAATTTCGTTTTCGGTAAGAATTTCTCCCAGACGCTGTCCATTCCTGCTTTTGGCCTTGTAAAACTCCAGGCATTTTTTCAACACGGTTACTACCTGCTCAGCGGTGTAAATTCCGGGCATTTCCCGGGCAAGGCGGGGATGGCGGCCAAGTTTGCCGCCCAGCTGGATACGCCAGCCGGATTTTTCTTCTTCCAGGGTGCCGGTAGGGCAGACTGCAAGGCATTGGCCGCATGAAACACAACGCCCGGTCAGTAGTTTGACCAGTTCGCCGTTTTCCAGAATCAAGGCTTTTTCCTTGCAGACATCAGCACATGCTCCACAGGCGGAACAAGGGGTTTTGCCATGGAGCGGGCAGCGGGCTGCGATTATACCCATGTCCTTGATTTGGGGCTGGCTGCATGCATTGGGACATTCAGCAAGGGCGACCCTGAACTCGTGATGGAATTTCAAGGGACCATTGACGCTGGCCTTTAAGAATTGCAACAGATCGGCTGATTCCAGAGTTGCTTCAAGCAATTTAAGCAGTGGTTCTGAGTCGGTTATACGGTTGGGACAACCCCCTGCACCAAAACAGGTTTCCAGCTGCCAGCCTTTTATTTCTTTTTCCATTCCGGCCAGGAAGCGTTTACGGGCGGTTTGAACATCAACCAGGGTAATGGTCTGTTTGCCGGCCAGTCTGACCTGTTGCTCGATCCTCCGGCGCACTTTTTTGCGGACAAAAAAAGGAACTTTTTTGACAGCCTCTTCGGCTTCACGGGTCCATTTCATTTGGCAACAACCCCTTGGGAATTTAAGCAATGAAATACTTGGTTCATATTAAATTTGCATGATTAAAAATTTTATTAGCATCTTGATCAACAAATTGGAATTGATCCAGGTCAAAAAACATCCTTGTTTTTGTAACTAAAAGTCATGGTTTGATTCTTTGTTTTATGGTAAAAGCGTTGTTGCGTGCTCCTGCCCAATGACGGTAACGGCAACCAGGTTGCCCCGCAATTCTCACAGCCGGTCAAGGTTTGAGTTCACGGCCTTTTGACGCAACAGGCGGTGAATTACAGAACAAAGGAGCTTATATGGCGCCTAAACACAAGGTTACTTTTCTCCCCCACGAAATATCCATTGAGGTCGCCGACGGTCAATCGATCATCCGCGCGGCCATGGACGCCCAGGTACATATCAACGCCTCATGCGGTGGTGAGGGAGTTTGTGGCAAGTGCCGGGTGATCATTGAAAAGGGACAGGTGGAAGGGGGTATTTCCGAGCAACTTAGTCAGGAAGACCGGGATAAAGGCTACCGCCTTGCCTGTCAGGCCCTGGTTCGGGGCGACGTGGTTATCAGGGTGCCGGTTGAATCAGCCATTGACCGTTCGGTCCTCAACCTTTCCAAAAAGCCTCGCCGCACAGCACGTATTCAACAGGTTGATTTTGAGAGTATCAAGGAGCAGGGTCTTTTTATACCGCCGGTTGAAAAAATCAACATCCAGATGGATCCGCCGGACGCAACCAACCATCAGCCTGATGTCACCCGCATGATTCAGCATTTGCGTCAGCACCATGATGAGCGTGGCCTTGAGGTCAGCCTGGCCGTTATCCGCAAGGTTCCCCATGTTTTCCGTGAAAAAAATTTCGATGTAACCGTTACCCTGGCCAGGCCGGTTCGGACCAGCGGAAAAACCAGGATCGTCAACGTTCAAAGCGGAGACACCACCGACCACAATCTGGCCATAGCTATCGATATAGGTACCACAACTATTTACGGGCAGATGGTGGACCTTATCACAGGCCAGGTACTGGCCGAATACGGTGATTTCAACGGCCAGATCAGCTACGGGGAAGATGTCATTACCAGGATTGTGTTTGCTGAAAAAGGCGACGGCCTTGAGACCCTTAATGCTGCGGTGATCAAGACCATAAACAACGTTTTGGGCAGGATTATCAGGCGTTCCAAAATAGACCGGGATAACATTTCGGTCATCACCATTGCCGGCAATACTACCATGACCCAGTTGTTGCTCAAGGTTGATCCACGCCATATCCGCCGTTCGCCCTATGTGCCAACCGCCGGTATCTATCCGCCCATGCGAGCCAGCGATATGGGCTTGGATCTTGACGAACATGTTACCGCCCTGGTCTACCCCCAGGTTTCCAGTTACGTGGGTGGGGAC
>JALVQM010000486.1 GCA_027025615.1 Desulfobacteraceae bacterium
CATCACCTGCCCGCCGGGAGCCGACGCGCCGAAACCGTCCATGCAGATAATTTTCCCTGAAGGCCCGGCGTAGCGTTCCCAGCCCATGGAAATGCCGGCTTCAACCACCACCCGGGCTTTTACCTGGGGGGGCAGCACCTGGCGACGGTAACCTTCCGACTGCTGTTGAAAAAGTTCCCAGCTGGGCATATTGACCACCCTTGTGTCGATTCCATCTTCTTTCAGCTTCCTGCTTGCTTCCAGGGCCAGGTGAACCTCCGAGCCGCTGGCAATTATGATAGCCTGGAAAGAATCCCGGGTTTCTTCCAGCACGTAGGCTCCCTTGGCCAGCTTATCGGCGGTCAGCCCGGAGTCAAGTACCTGAAGTTTCTGGCGGCTGAGGATCAGGGCTGTAGGGCTGCTGGCCGAGGCAACTGCCTGGCACCAGGCAACGGCTGTTTCATTGGCATCGGCCGGTCGAATCACCGTCAGGTTGGGTATGGCCCGCAGGGCTGCCAGGTGTTCCACCGGCTGGTGGGTGGGGCCGTCTTCGCCCACGGCGATGGAATCGTGGGTGAAAACATAGATAAGGGGCAGCTTCATCAAGGCAGCCACCCTGATGGCCGGTCGCATGTAATCTGCAAATACCAGAAAAGTGCCGCCATATGGCCTGATTCCACCGTGGAGGAACATCCCCGACATTATGGCCGCCATGGCGTGTTCCCGTACCCCGAAACGAATATTGCGGCCCTGATAGGAATCTTTTTGGAATTCCGCCTGACCTTCAAGAAAAGTCTTGTTCGAAGGAGCAAGGTCGGCAGAACCCCCCATAAGGGTTGTTATGCTTGATGCAAGGCGATTGAGCACCTTGCCGGAAGCCGCCCTGGTAGCCAGGGGTCCGTCTTCCGGCTTAAAAACAGGTACCTGTTTTTCCCAGTCCTTGGGCAAAAATCCACTGATGGCATCCACCCACTGGTTGGCAAGTTCAGGCCAGCGCTCCTTGTAAGTTAAAAACCGGTCATGCCAGGCATCCTCCAGGGCCTTGCCGCGAACAACCGCCTGACGAAAATGATCCAGGACGTCCGGGTCAACGCTGAAGACCGCGTCCGGGTCACAACCAAGCCGCTGCTTTGTCAGGCGGACCTCTTCCCGGCCAAGAGGAGCACCGTGGGCATCGGCACTGTCCTGCTTGTTGGGACTGCCGAAAGCTATGTGGGTATGTAAAACAACAAGACTGGGATGGTCGCCATCGGACCGGGCCTGCTGAAAAGCTTTTTCAATGGATTCCAGGTCGTTGCCGTCTTCGACCTGGATGATCTGCCAGCCAAAGGCTTTGAACCGCCCGGCCACGTCCTCGGTAAAAGCGATATCGGTCGAACCTTCTATGGAAATCCGGTTGCAATCGTAAAGGCAGATCAATTTGCCAAGGCCCAGATGACCGGCAAGTGAAGCGGCCTCTGAACTTACGCCTTCCATCAGGTCACCGTCACCGCAAAACACGTAGGTGAAATGGTCGATTATGGCACAATCCGGTTGGTTAAAGCGGGCGCCCAGGTGGGCTTCGGCCATGGCCATTCCGACAGCATTGGCGAAACCCTGTCCCAGGGGACCGGTGGTAGTTTCAACTCCGGGAGTCAGTCCGTATTCCGGATGTCCCGGGGTTTTGCTGTCCCACTGGCGGAAATTTTTAATGTCGTCCAGTTCAAGGCCATAGCCGGTCAGATAGAGCAGACTGTAAAGCAGCATGGAAGCATGACCACCGGAAAGTACGAAACGGTCCCGGTCCGACCAGCCAGGATTATGGGGGTTGTGCCTCATGATCCTTGTAAATAGCACGTAGCCTGCAGGGGCAAGCCCCATGGGAGCCCCGGGGTGGCCTGAATTGGCCTTCTCAATAGCATCCATGGCCAGGGTGCGAATGGTGTTGACGCAGCGGGTTTCTATGCCGGCGGCCTGATCTGGCTGTCCAGTGGTCATGATCTAATTCTCCTTGTAAACAAAGCTGTTTTTGATTTTGCCCGGTGATACAATGGTTCGATTATGGATGCAAGGACTTTACCGTGAAAAATGGTTTGCCTGAAGACCTCTGCCAATGCAATAAAAATCAGAAGGGCTCAAAAATATTGCAAAGGAGGACGGTGTGCGTTTCAGACCTTGCATCGACCTGCACCAGGGTGTGGTCAAACAGATCGTGGGGGCAAGCCTGGACGAAAGCGGCAAGCAGGTAAAGACAAACTTTGAATCAAGCCGGCAGGCGGATTGGTATGCCCGCCTTTATCGCAAAGACGGCCTGACCGGCGGCCATGTCATCATGCTGGGACCGGGTAACGAGCAAGCCGCCCGTTCTGCTCTTGCAGCCTGGCCGCAAGGATTACAGGTAGGGGGGGGCATTACCATCGATAACGCCATCGACTGGCTGGAAGCCGGCGCATCGGCTGTAATCGTTACTTCATGGCTGTTTCCTGCCGGCAAGCTGGACGAAACGAGGCTGGCTGCCCTTGCCCGTGAAACAGGTCCCCAGAGGCTGGTTATCGACCTTAGCTGCCGCCGCCGCCAAAACAGGTACTGGGTTGTCATGAACCGCTGGCAGACTTTCACCGAGTTTCAAATAACCCTGGACAACCTCGACCGCCTGGCCAGGTACTGCTCCGAGCTTCTGATCCACGGGGTCGACGTTGAAGGCCGCTGCCAGGGCATAGAAAAAGACCTGGTACGGCTGCTGGGCAGATGGTCGGCAAGACCGGTAACCTATGCAGGCGGTATTCGT
>JALVQM010000487.1:0-6695 GCA_027025615.1 Desulfobacteraceae bacterium
CTCGAAGCCCATTGGCGGAAAAAATTTCCTAGAAGGCAACAGGCAAAATAATCCGATCCGGCTCATACCTCCATGGTCTTGCCTTCAATGGCAAAACTTACATCCAGACCTTGCCTTTGAGCCGGTTTGCACAACGATTCGGTAAGCTGATCTAGTTGCTCATCAGTTCTCCCCGGATCATGGTGAAACAGGATCAGCCGTTTGACATCATTGCGCAGGGCAACTTCAATTGCATATTCCATTGAAGAATGCCCCCATCCCTGGCGACCGTTATCAAGCTCCTGTTGAGTATACATAGTGTCATAAATCAACATATCTGCTCCAGTGATAAAACGCTCCAGGCGATTATTTTCTTCTTCAGCCACCTTTGCACCTTCCAGGGCCATTGTTTCATCATAGGCTGGGTCTTGGGGATCAGAACAAAACAGGTTCCGGAAAGGTTCTGTATCGTAAGCAGTACAAAAAGTCCTGCCTTCGAACTCAAACCGGTACCCCAGGCATAAAAGTGGATGGTTTAGATATTTGGTTTGCAAAAAAAGTCCCTGTCCCAGATCCAGTTGCTCTTCCTTAAGATCAATATATTTAATCTCTGACGACAATTCCTCATGACGGACGGGGAAATATCTGTACGTCCACTGTCCGTTGAGGGCATCCTGCAAGGTTTCGTTTTCAAATGTTACCGGGCCGTAAATATTGAGTTTGGTTCCCGGAATAAATACAGGTGTGAAAAAAGGGAAACCCATTATGTGATCCCAGTGGGTATGGGTGAAAAAGATATCGGCTTCTATGGGTCCCTTAGGCAGTTGCTCGGCCATCAGCTTATTGCCCAACAGTCTGATGCCCGAACCGGCATCAAGAATTATTCTACGGTCTATTTTTTCTATGTACAATTCCAGGCAGGCTGTATTGCCTCCATATTTGACTGTTTGCGGCCCAGGGCACGGTATCGAACCGCGCACTCCCCAAAAGGTGACTTGCATGGCTATGATCCTTTCCCGGCTATCTTCAGAAAATCCCTGGCCTTTTCTATTTCCTGCTCAACATTTGAACGCAGTCCCTCCAGCTTGTCAGGCTTGATTGAAATCCTGCGCAGGGCTGTGATCAACACGTTGTCATCTACCTGTTTGTTGCCAGCAGCTCCCAATTCAAACCTCAATGCCAGATAATCAGCCAAGGCTACGAAAATGGCAAACTTGTCCGCGGATAACTCTTCACATTCAAGGCAATGGCCAACTATGGCCGACTTCATATCGTTGTTCAGTTTCCACTTGTCGGCTATCATCCCCCCTACATGAAGGTGATCGATACCAAAAATTTCCTGCTCACATTCTACGAGACATGCACCATTGTTTCCCGCCTTTTCCACCACTTGGTCGTATTCCTTTGGAAACTTATTTGCCAGGGGGATTTTACCCAGATCGTGCAGCAGACCGGCCACAAAATAGGTTTCCTGTTCAGAAGCCGACACGCCTGCTATGGAAGCTAAGGTCTTGGCAATTACCCCTACTCCCAGGCTGTGGGCCCAAAATTCATCCATCGTAAGCTTCCGGCAGGGCATTCTATCCTTGAATGAACTCAATACGGAAGTTGCCAGGGCCAAATTTTTAACCGTATTTATACCTAACATGATGATAGCCCTGGTCAGTGAAGTAATCCGATTGGGCAATGCATAATAGGCCGAGTTGATTAATTTCAACACCTGCCCGGTGAGAACCGGGTCAAGGGAAATGACCCGGTTCAAATCATTGGGTGAAGTGTCCGGTCGATTACATATCTCGAGCACTTTAGTGACCGATGTTGGCAGGCTGGGCATGCGGTCGATAAAACGCTTTATGGTCTTGATCCTTCTTTCAGGTTCCATTGAAAGTTGGCCCCGCTTGTGGTTCTGGCTACAGCAACTAAGCCTATTGTTTTTATTATCGGCTCTTTGGTGTTTTCATTTAGCCGCATGCCAGGATGGTTTACCGATTTTTCAGAAACTATACCCAGCAGCTATGTAAATCGTTAAATTCTCAATGGTAGCATCTTGAATGGTCTTGCTGTCGGCTACGATTTGAGCCTCACCCTGTCCAATCCCATAGCCCACCCCAATGGCCAGGTTTGCTTGCTGTGAAAACATAGCCAGTCCCAGGGTTGCCCCATAGATATCAATATGCTCCGGCTGATTGACTCCGTCGTTTTCAATCTCGGCTGTATTGGCACGGTCTGAATACAGCCCCAATCGCAGTGCCATGGAATCCGTTAAATAATATTCGGCACCTGCAGCAAGGTTCCAGGTGGCTTCTTTTTCTTCAACTGCCTGGTTGAAACTGAAGTCCATGGAAACCAGCAACCGGTCAGATGCAAAGTAAGAAATTCCGAGGGCCAGACGCCATGGCAGGTCATTTGTTTCGTGACTGGTGTCAGCGTTGAAATATACCACATCCGTATCTGAAAAATCGTAGGATATACCATCAATAACATAAGGGCTGTCAGCCGATGAATCCCTTAAAGTTGTCTGCTGTTTGATCTTACCTGAAGTTACAAATGTTTTGGCGGCAGTCAGCCCTATGGCAAGCTGTTCAGCAGGCTCCCAAATAATTCCCATAATCGGTCGCACACCCCAATCTTGCCTTGTTTCGTAGTAATTCAACCAATAATGTTGACCCTGTTGAAATTGGAGCAACTGGTTGCGGACCACTTCCCGATCTCGATAATATGCGTAAAGAGTGGCCCCCACTGAAAAGTTATCCTGCAATTTCAGGGCATATGACGGCCCGAAAAGAAATGTTCTGTCACTGTCGTTGATATTAATGGTAAAGTTTTCTACAGGATTGCCGGGAAGGTTGCTGCTGATATCGACAAATGACTGTCGCTGGCGGCGGTTGATGGCATCAGGAACAGCATACGACAAGCCCAACACCCCATTTCCAAAATTTTTTATAACCCCGAAAAAGTTTGGTAGTAAAGAAGATGATTCCTGTTTCCAGTCGTGCAGATTAGAGGAAGTGTCTGCCAGGGCGTCATGGTATGTTTTAACCGACCTCTGGAACACATTCATGCTTGCTGACAAGCTCTGGTAGGGCGCAAAGGCAATTCCGGCAGGATTGTAATAGCATCCTGACGGATCATCGGATATAGCCGTATAGGACCCGCCCAACGCACTGGCTCGACCCCCAACAAGCACGTTTACATAGTGTTGATCATCAGCAGAGGCAATCTTATTCGGCCCTGCTGCCAGCATCAACAAGCCTATCATTACCAAGCAACGGTGCAAACATTGCATTGAATCGCTCCTTCATTGTTTTTCCGGCCCCGGATTCCAGATTGATTTGCTCCATCGTATTTTCCAGGGCCTCCATCCTCACTTTCCAGCGGGGATGTTCCTCCTGATCAGAGCTTTCAGCAGGTTCAAACCGCTGCGCTCTTTTCAAGAAGCAAAGCAAACCGTCTTTGCGGTAGCCGGCAAAAACTGCCAGTTGAATTCCGATTCGATCGGCTTCAAGTTCCTGGTTTTGCTGATAACCCTTTTCCAGAAGCAGATTCATGGCTCTTTCCATTCCTTGTGACAGGACCTGCCGGTAACTTCCGGTCGCCCCTCCTACAAGAACTGCCAATCCTCCCAGAGTCGATTCCTGCCGACGACTCAGGCCAAGGCTAGTAGCCATGTGATGACAGGAAACATGGGCAATCTCATGACCAAGAACTCCTGCCAGTTCAGCTTCATCCTTCATCAGGAGCAATGCTCCTTTGGTAATAAAAACATACCCCCCTGGAGTGGCGAAAGCATTGACCTTTTCACTGTCTAAAATGGCGAAGGTGAAAACGGCCCCTGGTGACGCTGAAAAAATGGCTACTGATCTGCCCACAAGATTCAGATACTTGTTTGCTTCAAACTTATCCCAAAGAGGAATGGTACCCAAAATCCGGGCCGCCAGTTGCCGTCCGAACCAGGTCTCGGTTTGCCAGTCTGCCGATAGCTCCTGATCGGCACTGGTCACGTGTATTCTCCGGCGACCTCCATCGGCTACTTCTGCCGCCAATGTTAAAAGGTTGATCACTACAAAAATTACGACCCATTTAGCGGCCCTGGACATCCCTAGATCCTTTCAGAAGAAATCGGCACACTTCCTGCTGGCTGACCCTAAATTTTTCCATTTTTTCAAGGGCTTCATAATCCGATCTCAATCGCAGGCTGGAACGGGTTCGGCTGGCTCTCAATCCACGGGCTGCTGCCGTGGTCGCCAGGCTGGAAGGACGCACCCTTGCCCTTTGGGCCAGATGTTCTTCCGTCTGTTTGCTGATCGTTCCTTTTAGTGCCGGGGGAAACTTTTTGACCATCAGCCGGTTAACCCAGCCACCACCTTTGTCCAAGACCACATGGTACCAACCGTTTTGTTGAACATCGCTTTCCAATTGGTCCCCCTGACTTAGTTGAGCAACTTTTCTGGCTCCCAGACCGGGCCTGTCCATAACCGGTGCAACCTTGCTGTGGACATAAACCGTTTCGGCCCGTGAACCCGCCGGCCCGAACACCAAACCTGCCAATACCCATATAAAAACCCACCTGGTAATCATCTTATATTCTCCTTTAAAGCGGAATTATCTGAAACATTTCCTGATTCCTTGTTCAGGCACATTTTTTGGCAGCAACGCCTGCTAAAAATCGTAGCTATTGTATCTCCGGGGACAATCTTCCTGATCCTGGAAAATACTTCATAGGCCTGATGAAAACGCTGCTCCAGGAAAAGTTCCAGCCCTTGCCGACTCAGGGCCGCCACCTGTACCCCGGTCCGGCTGACCTTGCCCACATATCCCAATGGCTGATAAATACGGGTTTTTCCCTTTCTTCCCCTGACATTGACCACGTCCACCGGTCGGCAAACCATTTGTTTTCTGACCTTGCGATAAGTTGAATGGGAAATCAGAATCGGAGCCCGATAATACTTGGTCAGCCCTTCCATCCTGGATGCAAGGTTAACCCCGTCTCCTATAATGGTATAATCCAGTTTTTTAGAAGATCCGATATTGCCCAGGATAACTCTATCAGTGTTAATTCCGATGCCCATTTTTAAAAGGGGCTCTGCCGGTTTGCGGATATGTTGATTGAAATGGTTCAAAGCCCTCTGCATGGCAAGAGCGCATGCAACAGACCTGTTTTCGTGTTGCTGGTCCGGAAGAGGAGCACCCCAGAAAGCCACCACTGCATCACCAATGAATTTGTCAAGGGTACCCTGGAAATCAAATATAGTATCTGTCATCAGCGACAGATAACGATTGAGCAGGTTGACAACCTGTTCCACAGGCATGGATTGGCTGATGGTTGTAAAGCCGCGCAGGTCGGAAAATAGAATGCTAAGCTTCTCTTCTGTGCCAATCTCGGCTCCCAAAAAGTCTCCCTTATGGCAGGAAATTACCTTGTCAAGCACAGTGGGAGATACGTATTGGCCCAGTGCCTTCTTTATTTTACCCTTCTCTATTCTTTCCATGTATCGTTCAACTGCCAATCCACCACCAAAAGCAAGCAGCAATGAAAAAGCAGGACCAACAAATTCCACAATCCAGCCTAATGACGCCAACCAAAGGGTTATTACCCACCAGCATGCCCCGACCATCAAAGGGCCGGCCACCTGAAGCAACAAATTATTGCTGGATACAATCAACAGGGACGATACAGCTGCCAATAACCCTGCAAAACAGATATTCAACAGCTTGTCCGCATCATGCACAAAATCATCTTGTATCAAATTAGCCAATACGCTGGCATGCAGAAGCACTCCCGGTGTTTTGGGCCCCAGAGGTGTACTTTTGAGATCCTCGACTCCGGCGGCACTGGCGCCTATGAAAACAATCCTGTCCTTGAAAAGAGACGGTTCTACCGGAAGGTCATCTAATTTTCCCTGCCTCATCCGGTGCATACTCAGGTATACTCCTCCATATGAATAAGCCTGGTATTTTCCGTAAGGATTCAGCCGGATCCTGCCTTGGCTGTCTACCGGCACCTTGTACAATCTTGATCCGGTCCTTATTACAAGGCAATTATCACTGTATTGAAGGGACTTTTTCTTTTCATCCATTATGGCTGCTGCCAGACCAAGCGAGGGCAATACTTCTCCCCGGCAGCCAAAGACCAGCGGCATTTTTCGGATTACTCCGTCGCTGTCGGGCTCAATGCTAACCACGCCGATATACTTGGAAGCTGCCTGGAGTTCATTAAATGGAAAGTAATAGTCTGAATAATCAGGTAATTTAAGATCCGGTCCATCGACATGCAAGACAAACCGCTCTTCGAAAAACCCGGCATTTTCACCGGTATATAAATTCGGACTTTTACGGGGGCCACTTAGCTGGGCTGCGTGAACAACCCTGGCCTGGGCAGTTGACTCTGTCAACTGAAAATCAGCTTTTGTTTTATCCCAATCCTGGCGGTTGTTTTGCCTTTCTGTAAAAAGAATATCAAATACCACGGCTTTGGCCCCGGCAAGGTTTAAATAGTCGATAACACCGGCATGGACTAGCCTGTCCCACGGCCATCTTCCTGCTATGGGATTCAAGGCTTCCAGTGAGGCTTCATCTATCAGGATCAAAACTATTGAATCCGGCAGACAACGGTACCTGCGGGTCAGTTTCAGGCGCCAATCTATGCTGATATTTTCCAAATGCCTCAACCAACCAGCACTACTCAGCGAAACTGCGGTTACAAAGGCTAACAAAGC
>JALVQM010000487.1:6705-8344 GCA_027025615.1 Desulfobacteraceae bacterium
AAAAACTTAAATCGCATTTTCCTGCCTATTGATATGCCCGCCATGACAATGTCATCAGCTATCAGGAAAAGAGGTGAGCAAAAAACATGCCCACAAGGGCCATCAATGGGAGCCAAGTCCAACTATCTATATTTATTGTAATTATTAAGATTTTCGTTTTTCAGATCTGGCTTTGGTTCGGCTTGACTTCTGCTTTCGTCATTTGATTGACGATAAGATTGTTAATTTCCAGTATCGTCATCCTCTGTGCGCTATTTGTCACATTGCCTTGTCAAAAATTGTAACTTCTTAACTGGAATAGACCAATATACTTCTTTATCTATTTGTTTATTTTAAGTTTTTTTTGAAACGACAAACTGGCATAAAATTTGTATTTTTATTTCAAGCAGGCTAAAGACCGGAAGCGGAGGAAATTATGTTCGTAGCAAACAGCGCGGCTCTTTCTGCAATTTCGGCTTTTCAGAAAAAAATTAATGCTACCGCAGACAATATCGCCAACGTCAGGACAGACGGTTTCAAGCGTAACCGTATAATTTTGTCTGAGGGTGAAAACGGCGGGGTCAAGGCTGAGGTGGTAAAAGATGAGCTAACCAACGGCGCTATCCATGAAACCTATGCTGATGATACAGTTACAGAAACAGAAGGATCTAACGTTGATCTGACCGATGAAATCGAAAGCCTGATTACAGCCCGCCACGCCTATAGTGCCAATCTAAAAACCCTCAGAACCGCGAACGAAATGCTGGGGCAATTGATAGACATAATGGGCTGATCGGCTGGGAACCTATTGTCCCTACTGGATTGAATTAATTATCGGGTAATGTCCGGAGCACAGAAAACAAACGGCAGGGCCGGCTGCAAATGGCGGAAGAAGGCCGGACACTTTTTCCTGTGTCGACAGCTCCGGCAAACTCTGACATGCTTGCGTGGATTGCCCTTCAGTTTGGGGCAGATCAGATAATTATCTGCTTTCACGACACACTTTCCTATATCAAGTTCCGACTTCAATTAAGCTGCTTTGTGGATATTAGCAGGAGCTAAGCATCGACTGGATTTTTCCATATTAACAACCCTCCCGCTTCATCTCAAGGACAAACTCAGGCTTGCCAAAGATACTGGAATCAATTATCAATATTTCAGCATAAACCCTTTTAACCGTCTTTTCAAAAGGGATATCAAGTGTTGAATTATGACTTTGTAATCATCGGCTCCGGTTTCGGCGGCAGTGTAAGCGCCCTGCGGCTGGCCGAAAAGGGATACCGCGTGGCTGTGCTTGAAGCCGGAAAAAGATTTGAAGATAAAGATTTTGCTTCTTCCAACTGGCAATTAAGTAAATTTCTTTGGGCTCCGGCCTTGCGCTGCTTCGGAATCCTGCGAATTTCCAACCTGCCTGATATGATGATCTTAAGCGGAGCAGGCGTCGGGGGTGGAAGCCTGTGTTATGCCAATACACACCTTGAACCTCCTCAGGTTGTTTTCCAGTCACCTCTCTGGCCCAAGGGATTTGACCGGGCCGGGAAACTGGCGCCGCATTATGCCACGGCCCGCAAAATGTTGGGGGTAACCCGACTTGCCGAACCAAGCCCGGCCGATGTGGAAATCTTCAAACTTGCCAAGGCATTGGGGCGACAGGATACTT
>JALVQM010000488.1 GCA_027025615.1 Desulfobacteraceae bacterium
GTCCCTGGCCCATGGCTTCAACCAGGACGGCCTGGCAGCCTTTGATAGCCATCAGCCGCCGGTAAGCGCCTTTCAACTTGGCATTGCTTTCGATACCGACGATTACCGCCCCAACGTCTGATTTATGAATTATTGTGGCTCCCACGGCCTTGGCGACCAAAGGGAAACCTATTCTGTTTGCCAATCCAACGGCGGCAGATTCGGACTTGACTAACCTGCCGGCAGGCACGTTAATGCCGGACAGCTTCAAAATGCGTTTGGCATCGGGTTCCAGGACCCATCCCCGGGGTTTGGCGTCTTCGAGGATCTGCCTGATGGTTTTTTTCAACATGGCTGGCACCTTTTCAAGGCTTCAAGCATAAGTACGGCTCCCTCGATGGAACTTGACACCGGTACCCTGTTCAACTCAAAGCCTTCTATCAGCATGCGGTATTTTTCCACATGGGGCACATAGGCCACCATAGGTATTTCCAGGTCGCGATTGACATGGCTGAGTCTGGCCCCCAAGTCAGAAGAAATTCCCGGCGAATAAGGCAGCAATGAAAGCAGGATGCTGTCTATACCACGGTCCTTGCGCATACCGTTGGCAGCCGCGACGAAGTCATCGTCTTTGGCGCTACCGGTAAGGTCAACCGGGTTGCCCAACGAGGCTATATCCCGGATGCTTGGCGAAAGTCCCTGGCGGATAATTGTCCGGGTTTGTTCTTCCAGGGCCGGCACGCCGAGGCCGTGGGCAATGCAGGCATCGACGGCCAGCACCCCATGACCACCGCTTACGGTAATAATTCCCACCCGTCCGTCTATTGCCTGCTGGTAGCAGCCCAGGGATTCGCAAAAAGAGACCAGTTCATACTCGTTACGGGCTTCGACAATCCCATGCTGGGCCAGGACCTGGGAAAATACGGTGTAATTACCGGCCAGGGAGGCCGTGTGGCTGGTAACAGCATGCTTGCCCTGATTGCTTTTGCCGGCTTTCAGGACAATCACCGGCTTGGTGCATTTGCGGGCTAGTTCGACAAAGGCTCGGCCTTCGTTGGGCGCAAACCCTTCAATATAAAATGCAATGACTTCCGTTGATTCGTCGGCCGCCAGGTAGCCCAGCAGGTCCGTTTCCCTGACCATGGCCTTGTTGCCGATAGATACGGCCAGTGAAAGGCCTATTCCCTGGCCGGCGAATTTTACCATTTGGTCAACCAGGACGCCTCCGCTTTGACTGACCAGGGCCACATTTCCCCTGCTCGGCCTTACCAGACGTTCACCTGGCAGAAAGAAGGTGTCAAACCGGTCCGGAACATAGATACCGAGACAGTTGGGTCCGATGAAGGGAAAGTCAGCCGCCCTTGCCATGGCGGTGATCTCGTCCTGCAGATCCTTTCGGCCGCTTTCGGCAAAACCACCTGAGATTATTGTTGCGGCTCCAGCCTTGGAGTCTATGCATTGCTGAATTATGGCGGGAACATGCCGGGCACGGGCGGCAATAACTACATGATCAACTTTTTGAGGTATTTCGTGCAGGTTTTTAAAGACCCGGTCTTTGAGAAGATGGCCCCCTTTGGGATTGACGGGATAAACCCTGACGGGATAGCGTAAGTTCAGCTTGTTGAAAATTACATTGGCCGGATGGCTGTCGTTGGTAAGCGAGACACCGACCACCGCCATTGTTTTGGGCGCGAACAATGGTTTGAAACCTGCTTTCATCCAATCTCTCTCCGGGTGTTATTTAGGTAAGCCTTTTTCCAGTGCTTCCAGCTTTTTCAAAAGCCGGCGGGCATTGGCGATGTCACGGCGAGCTTTGTCCAGATTAGGGTTCAACTTCAGGGCTGCCTGCCATTGCCTGATTGCCAGTTCCAATTCTTCATTGAGGAAATATTTGACACCGTTGCGATAGTGAGTTTCAGCTGCTGCGTTCAGGCGTAGCTGGGCATCGTTGATCAAGATCGCTGTGTCTTCGTAGTCCAGATCAATGGTTTCCAGTACGGCTATGGCTTCCTGGTCTTTGCCCTCGGCCAAAAGCTGGTTGGCTATTGCATAATTGATGTCATTCATCAATGATCTGGCTGCCTGGTTGCCTGGTGATGTGGCCAGTATTTCCTCGGCCACCGTACGGGCTTCTAAATAAAGGCCCTGTTCAAGGCGATTGCGGGCAAGTTTCAGGCGATCATCAAGGGCTTGGCTTTTCAGGTGGTCACGGGCTTGAGCAATGGCTTTGTCGCGTTTTTTAAAGCCTGGGCTGACCCGTTTGAGACGTTCAAGAGCTTCCCAGTAAAGTTGTTTTTTCATCAAGGCTTTTGCCTGACAATAATAAATCCTGTCGGCAAGTTTTCGTGCTTGCCTGTAGTGGCGAGTGCCGGGTTCAACCTGGTTGACCAGGGCAAGGGCACCGTCAAGATCTGCCTTTTCAACTTTTTTGCGCGCTTGTTTCAGCAAACGTTCAATGGTGCTGGGTGGCTTGAGATATTCATCCGGCAATGTGGGTAGAACCAGCACTTTGCCCGGGAATATGGGGGCTTTTGGACTCAGATCGTTGAAATAGGCTATTACCGGCGCAAGTTCTGCATCCTTGTAAACCCGGTAGGCAATAGTACTAAGGCTGTCGCCCTTTCTGATTCGATAAGATACCTGTTCTTTGCGATGGAGTCTGTTTTTCAGGTAGTCCAGGGCACCCCTGTGATCTGGTCGATAGCGGAGGGTTGTCAAAAAGTTAAGACGTGCTCTGGCAAAATCTCCATGCTGATAGGCGGTTACCCCTCTTAAGAAATATCGGTTTGCTTTTTTGCGGGCGGTTTTCTGCAGGTTTTTGATGGTATTATCAACCTTTTTATCGCCGGGTTCCATGTAACGCACAACCTGCCACAACAAAACAGCTTCATTAATTCGGTCTTGTTTTTGCTTGGTGGCAGCCAGTTCGCGGTAATGCCGGCTGGGAGATGAAATCGAGGCCTTCAGCCGCGACCATGTGGACCCGCAGCCGGCAAGCAGACAGGCCAGGCAGACCGAGATTATGGCGCGAACCAGGCTGTTCATCTCAACTCCAGGGGCTCAAATACATCCAGATTGCGGGAAAAACGAGCCAGGTCGTAGTGGCTGTAAATCATTGAACGCCGGACTTTGAAATTGTCTACAAAAAACGGGTTGCTGCCGCGGTTCAAGGTGAACCCGGCTTTGTAGCCGAATTTTTTGGCCAGGGCTATCACCAGATCGTTTGTACGGCCAAAAGGATAGGCCAGATAACGGCAGGGCTTTCCAAGGTTTTTTTGGATGATGGCCTTGGATTGACCCAGTTCTTTTTCAATCAGCCTGATGTGGTCCTGAAGGTTTGCACTGGAGGCCAGGCGGGTAAGATCAGTCAGGCTGAGGGTTTGGGATTGAACTGATATCCCATGGGAGGCCATTTCTTTCAGTTGATTCCAGCTCAGGGCCTTTGGGGCTCCAATAAATTTCGTGTAAATGAAGACGGTTGCCGGAAAATGGTATTTTTTCAGGATTGGATAGGCAATTTCGTAAACCGATCGCCAGCCGTTATCGAAAGTTATCAACACCGCTTTGGGTGGCAGACCGCTTTTCAGCTGAAGATAGTCCATAAAACTATCGATGCTGACCGGGTTGTAGCCGTTGACCTTAAGGAATCGCATTTGATTTTCGAACGCAGATCGGGAAACGACAAGGCGTCCGGATTTTTTTTCAGCCAGTTTCAGATAGGCCAATACTGGTACGGTTTGGTATCCTTCGGGGCTGAGGCCCCCGCGAAACAGGTCATACTTGGGTATAACCAGCCTTTGGCCGGGTGTAGCCTGGTCGACACTGTTCAGGGTCGCTATCTGCCACCATTTGTCAGGGTCGCTGAGGTGTTTGCCGGCAAGCGTTTTTAAATCCTGTCCTTCAGCAACGGTAACAATCTTGAATTGTGGAGTGTCAATGGGAGGCGCTTTTTGATTCATACGGCTTGATAAGCCGGTACAGCCCACAGTCACTGCAAGTATAAAGGCCGTGATAATTGCCGCGACCGTCATTGCCCTAGTGCCTGGGCCACGGCAGCCCAAGGTCGGCAAACAGCCTGTCCGCAGGTAACTTCGGGCAATGTGCAAGTCTGATTTAGCAGACGATTTCATAAACCTCTATGGCGTCAGTTTTACCCTTGACGTTGTGACTGCCGAGGCAGATTGCTTTAATGCCCCGTGGCAGACGTTTTTTCACTATTTTGCTTACCACCACCTTGCCGGGTCCTGCAAGGGCGTTTAAGCGCGAGGCGATGTTTACTGTGTCACCTATGACGGTATATTCCATTTTGTTGGCCGAGCCGATGTTGCCGGCAACCACATCACCGGTATGAATGCTGATACCGACCGCACCCATAAGCGGGTTACTGTAAGGGCTTTTTTGACCCAGCTTTTTCTGAAGAGCTACTGCACAGCGAACGGCGCGCTGGGCATGATCTTTACGAAAGATTGGAACTCCGAAAACCGCCAGGATGGCATCTCCAATGAATTTGTCAACATAACCACCGTGTTCGATGATGATGGCAGTGGCGGCTTCCAGGAGTTCATTCAGCCATTCCACAACCTGTTCCGGTGGCTGACTGGCAGAAAGTGATGTGAATTCGCGGACATCAATAAACAATACTGAAGCCTCGTTGCGACTTCCCTTGAGCCAGGCTTTTTCAGGGTCGGCCAAAATCATGGCCATGATTTCGCTGCCAAGATACTTACCGAAGGATTTTTGGGCCATGGCGTTTTTCCAGAGCTCTTCACTCATGCGATTGAAGGCGGTAGCCAGGTTGCCCAACTCATCTTTGCGTTTCAGAGGGACTTTATAGCGATAATTGCCCCGTGCTATTTGCTGGGTTGCCTGAACCAGCTGGTTTATGGGCCGGGAAAAACGCAGGCCGAACATTACCGCGATGATCAGGCCGATCAAGACAACGGTCAGGGTAATCAGGATTACCGAAACACGTTCTTTTTCGATAAGTTGCTTGATGAAATCGAGGGAGACTCCGACATGAACCTGTCCCAGAACTTTATCCTTGAACTTTATGTCGCGGCTCAGATTGAGCAGGTGCTCTCCGGAAATTTCCCTGTATGAATAATAGACGACTTCTCCGTTGCGCCGTCTTGATCCACCCTGGTCAGGTGGCTCATAGGCCCTTCCGATGCGGTCGACATTGGTATGGGCCCTGATAATTCCCTGGGTATCGACTATCAAGGCATATCGCAGGCCTTCAACCCGGGTTGCCTCCCGAATCAGGGTGTTCAATCGCAGGACATCGTCTTCCAACAGTGGGATGCGCGCATTGTTGGCAAAATAGTTCAGACTGACGGTTCCCATCTTGACGGTTTGCTCATAAAGCCGGGCTTTTTGTTGATTGAGCACTACTGTGCTCAAAGTCATTATGGTCAATACGACGATGAAAGTTGTCGCCACTGAGAGCTGAAACCATATGGGTATCCGGGGATATGGAAGATGGTCGAAAAATGTGCCGTGTTTTTCTATGACCTGCTGGTGAATGTTATCCGAAAGGCTTTGTACGTTAATTTTATATTCATCATTGATGGCCTTGACGATTTTTTTTTCGCTGGTGTAATCTAGATCGCAAATTACCATTCCCAGCCGAACCATGCGCCCTTCCTGCATCAAGGTTTCCCGCTGGGTCTCGAGAGCCTTTTGAAGCTGGTCCTCGGTAATCAGGCCACGGCGTTTGAGCAACTCGCCAATAAAAATATCCTGACGTGCCACCTGCTTGCGACGCAAGAAGCGACTAAGGTTCCGGAAAAAGGCAGCTATTGGGAAATCGTGTTTTGGCATGGCAACGGAGAGCTACTCCGCGGAGCTTATGGGCATCCGCGAGGCTGATATCGGTTTTATATAAAGATGGTCCGGTATTGTCAAAAGATAATTTTACAAAACCTAAAAGCTTTAAGGCGTTTAAAGTATAGCGGCAATGTTTGACGGATTCAAAAAATGCTTATCTTGTGTCTAGCTTTGAACGGAAAAAAGGAAACTGTGCATGCAGCAGCGGGTTGAAAAAGACAGCCTGGGGACAATTCAGGTACCGGCCGGCGCATATTACGGCGCCCAAACAGCAAGAGCCAGACTAAACGGAATCGACAGCGGATTGCAGCCGCCACTGGCCATGATTCACATGCTGGCGGTGATCAAGTCTTGCGCTGCCAGGGTAAATCAACGTTTGGGCCTGTTGCCTGCCGATTTGGCCGTTGCCATAGTAGAGGCCGCAGATGAGGCTGCTTCCGGCAAGTTCGATGACCAGTTTGTAGTCGACCTTTTTCAAACAGGTTCCGGCACTTCCAGCAATATGAACGTCAACGAGGTTATCGCCGGCCGGGCCAACGAACTGCTTGCCGGGAAACGGGGGGGACGGCACCCTGTTCATCCCAACGAGCATGTCAACCTCGGCCAATCGAGCAACGATGTCATTCCCACAGCTATTCATATGGCAGCGGCAATCAGGATTTACCATAACCTGATACCCGCCCTGGGACGCCTGCTGAACAGTTTTGGGGCCAAGTCGCGCGAATTTGCCAAGGTCCTCAAGACCGGCCGTACCCATCTCCAGGATGCCCTGCCGGTTTCTATGGGTCAGGAATTCGGAGGTTACCGCCGCCAGATGGAGTTGGCCCTTGTCAGGTTACAATCTATTATGCCTCGCTTGACAGAACTTGCCCTGGGTGGAACTGCTGTGGGAACAGGGGTAAATACTCATCCTGATTTCGCCAGGCTCACCATAGAGGCCTTGTCGGCCAAAACCGGAATAAAATTTTTTGAAGCCAAGGATCATTTCGAGGCCCAGGCAAACCGTGATGCCCTGGTTGAAACCAGCGGCTGTCTGAAAACGATAGCGGGCGGGTTGAAAAAAATCAGCAATGATCTTCGATTGATGTCATCCGGGCCGCATGCAGGCTTAGGGGAAATAAAATTGCCTGCACTGCAACCCGGTTCTTCGATGATGCCTGGCAAAATAAATCCTGTAATTCCGGAAATAGTCATTCAGGCAGCCTACCAGGTAACGGGCAACGACACTACCATTGCCCTGTGTGGCCAGGACGGGATTCTGGAATTGAACACGACCATGCCCTTGATGGCCCATGCTTTGATCCAGTCAATCGATTTGCTCGCCTCAACTGCCAGATTGATGGCTGACAAATGTATCGACGGTCTGCAGCCCCAGGTGAATACCTGCCGGCAGAAGGCCGAGCAAAGTCCTGCCCTGGCAACCCTGCTGGTGCCTTACATTGGTTACGACGCTGCGGCCGAGTTGGCAAGGCAGGCCGAAAAATCCGGGAGAACTATTCGTGAGTTGGCTGCTGAAAAGGATATAATGCCACCGGAAGAACTTGACCGGTTGTTTGCTATTCCGGCGTAGAATCCAGGCGGATCCGGATCTGTCTGGATTCAATTTAAACAATTATGACAAAAGGAGAATAGCCATGACAACAAAAGAAAAACGCTATCGTATCGAAGCTGCCTGCCCTCAGTGCGGTTGCAGTTCGGTAAGCCACCTTAGCAAGGAAGAGATTAAAAAACGTTTCGGAGATGTACCCAACGTCGAACTTGAGTGCAGTGCCTGTATGATGAAATACACCAAGCCGATGAAAGAAGCCTGCCCGGAATGGGATGCCGAGTGCCGGATGAAAAGCGATTAATACTTTTCAAACAGGGTTAAATTTATTATCAATATTGAATAATGACAAATTCGGCTTATGCAGAATTGATATAGATCAGCCTGGCTGGACAGTGTTAGCCGCTTGTTTTCGTGGTGGCGTAGTAACTTGCAACATTTTTAAGAAAGGAAAACCGGATGATGTACGATTTCAATGCTGATGACATCTTTCAGATTGCTGAACAGCTCGAACGCAATGGCGCTGCTTTCTATCGTCAGGCCGCAGAATCGGTCCAGGATGCGGATGCAAAGCAATTTCTTCTGAAACTGGCGGACATGGAAGACGATCACGAAAAGACATTCAAACAGATGCGCCAGGAGCTGACTGAAGCAGAAAAAACAGCCACGGTTTTCGACCCCCAGGGCGAAGCAGCAGCTTATTTAAAGGCTTTGGCCGACACCCGGGTTTTTTTCGAAAAGTCCATAGATACTTCAAGTATGGAAGCCATCTTAAAAGACGCCATAGTAGCCGAGAAAGATTCCATAGTCTTTTATCTGGGGATGAAAGAAGCCGTGCCGGAGGAAAAAGGCAAGGCCCGTATGGACGCCATTATCAAGGAAGAAATGGACCATATTCGTCTGCTTAGCGGCCAATTGGCCCGGATAAAAAAACAATGAAATCGTGCATTAACCAGGCAGGCTGGCCACACCGTCAGCCCGCCCGAGCT
>JALVQM010000489.1 GCA_027025615.1 Desulfobacteraceae bacterium
CCGTTTTTATCAAAATAGGCTTTGGCCTGGCGATGGTATTCGGGATTGACTTCAATGGTTGTAAAATCAGGATCAATACCGGCTTGCTGAAGGGCCTTCCAGACTATGGTTGTTGTTCCACGTCCCAAGTAAGTACCGGTCTCAATTATTGTCCTGGGCCGCGCTTGTCGGACAAGCCGCCTGATGGAATCTTCAAAAGCTGTTCCGCGTTTTACACTGATACTGCAGTAGCTTCCCTTGCTGCCGGAAACAAGCAATCCGGCCAGCAACAGTTTCCCTTTCGCAGGATTCCAGTCATCGGCCCAGGCGTCTTTACCTGCCCAATGGAGAAAATCAGCCGGTTTTAACTTTCCGCTAGTCCGGTTCAGACGGCGCCATTTTTCAACGGCACCAGTATAACCGTAGTAGCTTTCCTTGAAACGAACCTGGGATTCAAGGACATAGGCGTAATGCTGAAAAGATATCCCCCGGGCAAGGGTATAGTCCCTGGGAAAAGGGTTTGTCCTGCCGACATCACGTCCCAGGCTGTCGACCAGTTGTGGAGGCTCGTGGGCAGCCCACCGCATTTGCGGATTGTACCTCCAGGCCCTCAGCCAATCCAGAGGCCCGGTTGCCCAGGTATTCATTGAAACCACATACTTGAGCGGTCCAACAAAATAATTGCAATAAAAATAAGCAGCTGTCTTATCCGGATGCTGCATGAAAAGCTTATGCATCCTGACCAGGGCCTTGCTGGTCCAGAACTCGTCAACGTCAACCTGCCAGAGGATACATGGACAGTTCAAACCGGCCAGCGGAGCATTGATCATCTCAAGTTTGCCGTTCCAAAATTCCCCCTTGGGCTTGCGATAGATAGTTACCTGCCCAGGATTATTGCCAGCTATCTCGTCGAGGTAGGCCCCTGTCCCATCCAGGCTGCGTCCCTGTCTGTGAAAACAAGGATTGATATATCCACCCAAAGGTTTGCTCCAGGCCGTATCGTTGACTAGATCTGCAACTCCTTCGATTATATGCCAATGCCAGCTGAACGGCAGGCGCTTAAAGACATCCAGGTGATAACGAATAAACGGTTGACCATTGAGGACTATGGTAAAAAAGTGCACCGGAAGACTTTTTCTCGAAATATCGCTCCGGGAACTGTCCTTTTCTGATATGTTCTTGTTATCCTTGTCAGGACCTTGTCGATTCATATTTATTAAGTGCCTGTCATGCTGTGGCCGCCGTCAAATTTAAACCAAAACCGGCCGCCAAGGGTTTCAGATCAGGAAAAAGCTGCGAAAAATCCATCGGCAATTTCAAAAACCTGCAGGCATTTTCCATATCGCCCTTTTTTGCCAGGTTAATACCGTGCCGCACCAGCCGCAAACCCGCTCTTCTAGCCCGCTCCTTGCTGGTTTCAAGGACTGCCGCCCGGTAGAAAGCTTCAAGCGCCATTTCCCAAGCCTGGCAATTGCAATAGCAGTTCACCAGCCATGTATTTACTCCGGCCAAGGCTGATGATCTGGACCATGCGTAAGATTCGCCTATCTCGGAATCATTAAACAGTCTTTCAAGGGCTGCCTTGCGGGCTTCTGCCTGGCCTGCGAGGCTTTTAACCTGGAAACTCAACTGGTCAGGATGGACACCGTATTTGGCTACTGTTCCAGGCACATGGTAAACCGGGAAACGGGCGCCCAACTGCAACCACAATTCAAATTCTCCGCACCCGGTATAACCGGTCAAACCCAACTGTTTGAAACATTTGCTCCGGAAAAAACTGGCACAGAAAGGAGGCATTATTTCAGAACACAAGAATCGTTGAAAAATCCACGGTTCCGGTTTTACCAGTCCGGTTATCAATCCATGGATATCCATGATGTAATGATCGCCATAGATGGCCCCGGCATCCGGCCTTTGCTGCAGCCTTGTCACTGCCCAGGACACGGCATGGGGTAACAATTGTTCATCGGCCAGGCAGGAACCGAAAAATTCACCCTCAATCCTTGCCAGAGCTCTGAACATTGCCTCTCCTGCGCTGTTGTCGGCCTCTGAAACAAGTTCCAGCCTTTCTCCATAAGATTGCAGAATTTCGAGGGTTCCATCATCGGAAGCTCCGTCTTGAACTATTACCTGCAAATTTGGATAATCCTGGCCAAGGATACTATCGATGCACCTGCCGATGGTTGAAGCCGCGTTTCTGCAAAAGCAGATGATTGATACCATTGGCTGACCGGATTTACTCATGAACTACTCCCCCGTGAAATTTGAATAACCTTTCATCTTTAGCACTCATTCAGCCGGCTTCCAGACTATGTAGGAATGGCTATCATCGTAAAGATTTCCAAAACGCTGATGATGGGCAGCGACAATTTCTATCTCTCCCCTGGCTTCAAGTTGCTTCAATGCAGGCAGAAAACCTTCCAGGTAGTTGCGTCGTCGGTGATAGATCAGGGCTAAATAGTCGAGCAGGTTGCCTGTATCATAAAACTCGGCAATGCATTCCACGTGGACAC
Organism: Desulfobacteraceae bacterium; assembly: GCA_027025615.1. Classification (GTDB taxonomy): domain Bacteria; phylum Desulfobacterota; class Desulfobacteria; order Desulfobacterales; family Desulfosarcinaceae; genus JALVQM01. The sequence continues at coordinate 2,493 of JALVQM010000489.1, forward strand.
AGATTGCCGGGCGCTTTGCCATCAGTAAATCAAGAAAAGGTCCGAACCCTGTCCCTACCTGTTCAAGGGCGCCGAAAGTAAGCACTCCACAAGATGAATTTACCGGCACCTGCCCATCCGGGGCAAAAAAATCGAAAAATCCCCCTTTTACCTTCAACCTCTTGACTTTGCGCAGCAATGAAATGATCTGGCGGCTTGCCTCGGTCCAGTCAAAACCGTAGAGCTGTTTTCCCGGAAACAGCTCCGCCAGGCGGGCCAGATGAAAACCGGAACCACAACCAAATTCAGCAATGGTCTCAACCTGTTGAAAAAAACGTCGAAACAACCAGGTTCTAAACACTTCGGTTACCCTGTAAACAAAATCAGGAACCAGGGCCTTGTACAGCTCGCCCTGGAGTCTGAAAGGGACCATTTTTTTATAGTAACCGGGGACAAGTGCCTTCAAATCATATCCACTTTCAATAAAATCTATCAGGTTTTGGGACCAACCACTTTCCCACTGTGACAACCGATGTTTGCCGGCGGCTTCAAGGTCTTCCGAGTCTAGCCTTTTAATAATTTGCAACAGCACGCTGTCCCGTTCCCAATCCTCCAGTTCGCGGTAGTAAAGAGGTTCGTCTTTCCAACAGCCTTTTGGAATAAATTCCAATGAACCAGGCCGGGCTCCGAATAAGGATTCCAGCTCCGCAGGCCCCAGGCTCAGCCCTGTCCTGCTATCTTCCAGGGAAATATTTACGGATGTAGCTTGAGCCTGTATCAAGCCTGCTCCAGACAAATCAAAATCACTGATTATTCTATTGGACAACGGCATAGGAAACAGTTCCTCCAAAGGCGAACCTGCGAATTTGAAGGTTGGCAATGCCCAGCTTTTCCATTACAGCGATAGTCTCTCCAGGCCATAATTCATGATTCAACTCGTCAAAGGCAATTATACCTCCCCTGGGAATGCGGGGCACCAGGTGTTCCAGGGCAACTGCCGTCGGCTGGTAAACATCGAAGTCAAGCCACAGCAAGCTGACCACCAGATGAGGGTATTTTTCCAAAAAAAGCGGCAAGGTATCTTTAATATCTCCCTTGACCAACCGCACCTTGGCTATATGGCCCAAGAATCGGCTGCGATCGTACAGTTCTATACATCGCTCCAGGTCCTGGAAACTGTCCAGGGCAAGTCCGGAAGTCCTGCACTGGACTGCCCTGCTGGTTTTGTCCTTTTCAGACACGTCCACAAAACCCTCGAATGTATCGAACCCGATGATGTTACGCGTATGGTTCAGGGGTTCAAAAATTTCGCTCAACTGGGCCCAGGTCATAAGCCCCCCACCATATAAAACCCCACACTCTATTATTGATCCATGAACTTCCAATACCCTGCGGAAAAGCTCATAGCGACAGATAAACTTTCGCAAATCCTGGGTCGGCACGTACTTGGCAAAGTTCTGCAGCTTTTCGATTGTTGTGCCTATACTGCTGTCAAAATATCGTCCGGCTGCATGCCGCCATTCTACTTCCTCAGGTTTGGTGCGCGACGGCTCGATAAATCTTGACGGATCAGGCAGCTTCTGGTCTGCCTGCCCTCTGTTTGGCGCTTCTGTCGTAAAAGTCGTTTGCATGGTAGATAGCGTATATCCTTTCAAGTTCGCCGGATTCCAGTGGAGGCATTCCACTGGCCCGAATGTCCTCTTCCACCTGTTGCACCGTCAACATGCCCGGAATTGTGGTTGATACTTCTCCGTGATCGAGAATAAACCGCAGGGCTGCCTGTACCTGTGTGCGACCTTTGTCACGCCAAAGAAAAGAAAACTTTTCCCTGGCTTCAACCCACCTCCGGCGCTGGTCAAGGGGCCAATTGGCACGGTGATCCTTGCCGTCGAAAGCCTGTTCAGCCTCCAGGGTAGAGGTCAAAAAACCGAACACCAGTGGAGTTCGCACTATTATCCCGCTGCCGCGACAAGCGGCGGCTGCAAATAGCCCGTTTTGCAAAACTCTTTGATCTAAAAGATTAAAGTTTACCTGGATGACAGGTATATTGTATCTTTCGACCGCATAAAGGGCATCGTCAGGCGAACGGGCAGATAAACCAAAGGTCCTGATTTTGCCCTGATATCGGAAATCTTCGAGCAATTGCCATAGTTCCTGCCTGTCCAAGACTTCCCGGGGCGGACTGTGGAGTTGGTAAACATCAATGTAGTCTGTTTTTAATCGCCGCAGGCTGGTCTCAAGAGCCCGTTGCAGGTAGGTGATGGAAAAATCCTGGGGCATATCAAACCCCGTGTGGGGCAACATGCCTCCTTTTGTCGCAATGATCACTTCTTGGCGCTTGTTTTTAAATGCTTCAGCCAGCAACTTCTCACTGCGGCCGTTTCCATAAAGATCTGATGTGTCGAAAAAATTTACTCCCAGCTCCAGTGCACGTTCGAGAGACAACAGACAAGTCCGTTTGTCTACAGGCCCGTAAGAATCACCACCCAAACCCCAGGTGCCAAAACCAATTTCCGAAACCATGATTCCGCTCTTGCCCAAACGGCGATATTGCATGGAAACTTTACTCCTTTCATGTTTCATCAGGCAGCATTGCTGAAAGATTGATCACCTCGGGATTTTGAGGCAAACCTTATTGCCCCGGGATTGTTTCTGTATGTATCCTTAAACCATGCTATTGTCTTTTTCAGGCCTTCTCTAAAAGGCGTATAATTGAAACCGGACAAACGCATGAACCGGGAATTGTCGGTGCTTTTCCTGAATACTCCGTCGGGCTTGGAAGTATCGAAGCAGATTCGATCAGGATCGATCCCCATATAATCAGCAATCAGCAAGGCTATGTCTCTGACGGAATTTTCTTCAGTGGTGCCTATGTTCAGGACCTGCCCCTGATCATAATTTTCCAGTGCCCAAAAATAAATCCTGGCCAGGTCAGCTGAGTACGTGTATTCCCGCAGCGGCTTTCCACTGCCCCAGATAACAATGGGTTCATTGCCGTCTTTTGCCTCGTACATTCGTCTGATCAGCGCCGGCACCATGGGAGCGTCGTCGTAATTAAAATTGTCGTTCTCGCCGAAAATTCCGGAAGGAACCAGACCGATAACGTTCAGTCCATATTGCTCGCGATAGGCCCTGATTGCCGGATCGATCAGCCGCTTTGCAAATGATGAGCCGTAATTTGACTCGTGGGGATAACCGTCATGGATGTTGTCTTCGTTCAAGGGAAGGGGTGCATCAGGAGGATACATTCCCGTGGTCAAGGTCATTATGGTCTTGCCAACTCCGTACCGGCGGGCAGCTTCCAGGATATTGAAAGTCATCAGAATGTTGTCCCTAAGAAGAGTTGCCGGGTACTTCATACTGAGGCCGATTCCACCACTGACTGCAGCCAGGTGCATGACAGCATCAGGTCTGAAATCGGCAAACAGACGTTCGACAGACCGGTAATCGGTCAGATCACACTGCTGTGATGAAAGAAAAACAAACTCCCGTTCAGGGTAGGTACAGGATTCACGTACAATAGCGCTGCCCAGAACGGCAGTCGCCCCGGTCACCATTATCTTACGATATAATTTGGACATCATTATCCTCATACATTAGCGTACTGATTGCGTTTCAACACCTGGTATCCTTTGATCAGTTCGGCTATACCCTGCCGCAAACCGTATCGCGGTCTGAAGCCGGTGGCCTCGAACTTGGCATTGCTTACGATGTAATCCCGCTTATCGGGATCCTCTCCGACTTTGGCTTCCACAAAATAAAAATCCGGCAGTTGTTTCTTGATTTCCTGGCAAAGCTGCCATTTGCTTAAGTTGGCGTCACTCAAACCGACGTTGAAAGCTTCTTTGGGCATGCTGCTAAAATTTTCCAGGCAATGAATGAAAGCGAATGCCACATCTCTTACATGGATATAGTTGCGCATGAAATGCGCCTGGTACAACACAACGAAACCATCGTATACCGCCCGGTAGGTGAAATCGTTCACCAGCAGGTCAATTCTCATCCGGGGGCTGATGCCGAAAACTGTTGCCAGTCGCAAGGTTATTGCATGCCCGCTGTCCAACAGGGCTTTTTCAATGTCAACTTTCAATCGGCCGTAAAGAGAAATTGGATTCAATGGGGTCTCTTCGGTGCAGTAAACACCTTTTTGCCCGATGCCGTAACCGGAATTGGTAGTTGGAAAAACAACCGCCTGCCCTGAACTGGTCAATTTAATAATTGTTTCAACGGCTTCATAGTTTACAGCCCGGGCCTCGTCCGGTTTCTGTGAGCAAAGTGGTGCGCCCACAAGGCAGGCCAGGGGTATCACAACATCATGGGTTCCGATCAGTTTGCGCATAAGACCCTGATCACGGACATCACCGCGGATTATCTCCAGCCCCGGCAGGTGGCAACAATCAAGCAAAGAAGTTTGTCCATACATGAAATTGTCAACCACTGTAACCCGCCACCCCTTATCCAGAAGGCCGGGGACAAGTACCGAACCGATGTATCCTGCTCCTCCGGTGATCAGTATTTTCATCAACAACCCCTCCACCCGGTTTTAATTTCAACTGCTTCAAGCAGCCTGGAGACAATCTTTGCCTAATTGCAAAACAGCCTCTGTTACAGACCGTACATCCAGTCCGTTGTTTCTCTGTAATTCCTCACGTGGCCCGTATGCATATAAACTGCCATCTTTCAGGGCCAACCGCTTCAACGGCAGCCAGATTCCCAAGTCAGCCATAATTTCTGCTATAAGACTTCCCAATCCGCCATTGTAACTGTGCTCTTCCAGGGTCAGGACCATTTCATGTCGGGCCAGAACTTCTCCAAGAAAGTCGGCATCAAGCGGTTTCAGACGGAAAATATCAATCACGGTCAAATCAATGGCTTTCTTCCTTAAATCTCTGGCCACTTTCAGTGCAGTATGGACCATGGATCCGGTTGTCACCAGGCATGCCTGGCGATTGTTGCCAAACATCCGGAAACCGTGATCCAGTTCAATTTGGGCCAATGGCCGTAATTCCGGATAACATCCCCTGTCCAGGCGGAAGTAAACCGGTCCCCGGCACTCAAAACACAAATTTGACAGTTCCTGCACCGAATTCCCATCGCTGGGACTGTATATTGTTATTTCGCTCATTGCCCGCATCACAGCCAGATCCTCTGTACTGTGGTGAGTAGGACCGTCGACCCCATAGGCATAACCAGGCCCTACGGCTGCAATAGTCACCGGAAGAGCCATTGCACAAAGGTCGAGCTTGATCTGTTCCAGACAGCGCAGGGTAATAAATGATGCTATACTGTAAACAATCACCCGCCTGCCTTCCTTGGCCATTCCTGCGGCAACGGAAATTGTGTTTTGCTCACTGATGCCTGTGTTGACAAACTGCTTTGCCAGATAGGTCCTGAAACGGTCCAGGCTGGGCGCACCATATTCGCAGGTCAAAAAAACAATCCGCTTATCTTCAACAGCCTTTTGGTAAACGGCAGTAATGAACCGATCACGCATGTCCATGGAAGCACGCTCCTTCTGCCTGGAACTGCAATTGCCTGCGGGCCTCTTCAATCTGGTCTTTGCGCTTAAGCGGCTTTACGTGCCAGATGGGATCATTTTCCATAAAAGATATGCCCCGGCCTTTTACTGTATGGGCCAGTAATAGCTTTGGGCTGTCAATCCGGCTTGTCAGCAATTGTCCAAAACAGCGCCCTAATTGGTCCAGGTCGTGACCATCACATTGGACAACATGCCAGCCAAAGGCCACCCATTTGGCAGCCAAAGGCTCCAGCTTGGTGTAGTTTTCGGTATAATCTATGGAACCGATCCGATTGCGATCGATTATGGCCACCAGATTGCTCAGCTGTTGGCGAGCGGCCAACATGG
>JALVQM010000490.1 GCA_027025615.1 Desulfobacteraceae bacterium
TTATTCAGCAGCCTGTCAAATAAACTACCACCGTAAATCCGGTGGCTTAGTCGATGGCAAAATCATGTTTTTGCCTGATTACATTTTGACCTTTATATAGGTAAAAACAAATTATCAATCCCCCCTGAACTTGTCAACGCGATTTCATTGACAAGCAGGATTGCGGCCTATATGGTGATTATTTACTATTTCACACAATTAAAAGAAAGCAGCCATGGTTGAAAAGCAATTTCTGATAGACGATTTCAAACTGAACGAATCCTGGCGTTTGTTCAGGATAATGGGTGAATTTGTCGAGGGTGTCGAGGCCCTGCACGAACTGGGACCGGCGGTCAGTATTTTCGGATCGGCCCGCATTGGGGAAAAAGATCCCGTCTACAAAAAGGCCCGTCTTCTGGCCAAGCTGTTGGTGGAAAACGGGTTTTCCGTAATAACCGGAGGAGGTGGCGGGGTAATGGAAGCCGCCAACCGGGGTGCGGCTGAAGCCGGAGGCCGGTCAGCCGGCCTGAATATCAAGCTGCCCTTCGAACAAAAGCCGAATCCCTATGCCAACCTGAAGATAGAGTTCAAGTATTTTTTTATTCGCAAGGTCATGTTCATCAAGTATGCTTCTGCCTACATAGTGATGCCCGGCGGATTCGGCACTCTGGATGAGCTCTTTGAAGTCATTACTCTGATCCAGACCCGGCGGATTCGTCCATTTCCCATTATCCTGGTAGGTTCAAAGCACTGGAGCGGGTTGTCCGACTGGATCAAAGCCCGTCTCCAGGGAAAAGGTTTGATCTCTGAAGGCGATATGGATTTGTTTCAAATCATGGATGACCCTGAACAAATCGTCTCGGCAATCAAGAAGGTGGTAATCCTTTGATGCTTTATGACCGCTTCTGATTACAGCCAAGAACTGTTTCACTGCCGCCGGCAGTTGGCCGAAATACGCCTGGATGTTCAGCGGCACAAACGTTATCTTGATGCCCTCCATCAGATATCCCTGGGCCTGATTGCCCGCCTGGACAAGAAACAGCTTCTGGAGACCGTTCTGGCCCACGCAGCAGCCCTGACCCGTACAGACCATGGTTATGTCTACCTGCTTGAACCGGGCCATGACACAATGGAGATCCGGGTCGGAATGGGCTTTTTCTCCGGCCAGCTCGGCCGCAAGGTAAAAAAGGGGCAGGGACTCGGCGGCCGGGTGTGGCAGACCGGCCAGCCGGTGCTGGTGGAAGATTACCGGAGCTGGGAAGGCCGGATTGACGATGCCAGCCTTGACCGGTTGCGTTCGGTAATCGGTATTCCCCTCAAGTTTGACCGCCGTGTCCGGGGGGTCATCGGTTTGGGCCATGTGGAAGCCGGGCGTCGTTTTCATGTCCAGGACGTATCCCTGCTGGAGCGCCTGGGAGCCCTGGCCCTTTTAGCCCTTGAAAAAGCAGAACTTTACGAAGAGGCCCGGCGCGAACTTGCTGAACGGCGTAAGGCCCAGGCCCGTATAAGGGAAAGCGAACAGCGTTACCGCAATTTTCTGGAGTCGTCCCCGGATCCCATCGTGGTCTATGACATGCAGGGCGTGGCTACTTACGTCAATCCCGCCTTTGAGCAAACTTTTGGTTTGCGTCGTGAAGAATTGCTTGGCAAACAGATAGATTTCGTGCCTCCTGAAGCCTGGCCGGCGACCAAGGCTGCCATCGAAACCATGCTCAAGGGTGAAAAAATCAGTCTTTTTGAAACCCAGCGCCTGACTAAAGACGGCCGCAAACTTGATGTCCAGCTCAGCTCCACCCTCTACCTGGACCACGATGGCAAGCCGGCCGGCAACATCGTCACCCTGCGCGACATCAGTGCCCGCAAAAAAGCCGAGCGGGACCTGCAGAGCTACCAGAACCATCTTGAAGAGCTCGTTCGGGAACGTACAGCAGAACTGGACCAGATCAACCTTAAGCTTACCCTTGAAATCGAGGAACGTAAACGGGCCGAAGAAAGCCTGCGGGGCAGGGAAAAAGAACTCCAGGCCCAGTCCAGGCACCTGGAGGAGGTCAACACGGCCCTGCGGGTTTTGCTCCAGCAACGGGAAAACGACAAGCGCGAACTGATGGACAATCTCCAGGCCAATGTCAGTGAGCTGGTGGTGCCTTACCTCAGCCAGTTGCAGAAAACCAGGCTCAATACCCGCCAGCAGACCCTGTTGCGCATAATTGCGTCCAACCTGGACAATATAGTTTCGCCCTTCATCCGCAAGCTGTCGGTTCGTCACGCAAGCCTCACCCCCATGGAGGTGCGGGTAGCCAACCTGGTCAAGGAAGGCAAAACCAACAAGGAAATTGCTGAGTTGTTGTCCATTTCCAAAAACACCGTTCTTTTCCATCGCCACAACATCCGCAAGAAACTGGGTCTGACCAACCAGGGGATTAACCTGCGGACCCACCTGTTGAGTTTTGACGAACCTGAATAGTGGTTATTTACCACTAAAACCCCGCTATTTTATCAACTTGACAGTAAGCCCCGCTTAAGCGTAATAAGAAAATGAATGATGTTAATAGGTCGTATGCTTATTCCCATGGCGCGCCGCCCCCACACGGCACCCAGCGTCATAACCGACTCAAATGGTGGTTTAATTTCAGGAGTTGGGGCTCAATCCCAATTTGAAAAGATTTTTGCTTGACGAAAGTTGCGAAACATGGTTCATTTTTCAAACTTCTGAATGATATTCATTCACTAAAGGTGGGATAGAAACTTAAATCGTATGCACGCAAAAAAGGCCATTTCAGGCGCATTTCCATGGCCACCGGCTATTGGCGGCAAGTTACCCAATGGTCGTATCACGTGATAACAGATAAAGGAGGCAAGCGCTTGGCAAGTACCGAATCTGTGCAGGAAAATGAAATTTTGCTGGAGCTGAAGGACGTCGAAATGACCTTCGGCAAGGTTACAGCGCTGGCCGGTGTCAATCTGAAGATCAGGAAAGGCGAGATCCACTCGGTCATCGGTCCCAATGGCGCCGGCAAAACGGTCATGATGAACTGTATCAATGGCTTGTATCGTCCCCAAAAAGGGGACATTTATTTCAAGGGCCGGAAGGTCAATCACCTCAATCCCCACCAGCGGGCAAATCTGGGAATGTCGAGAACATTTCAGAAAGTTGAAGTGTTCGGCGGCATGTCGGTGCTCGACAACATTCGCCTTGGTCGGCATATCCACATGAAGTCGGGAATCTTGAGCGGGTCCTGGTACATTGGTAAAAGCGCCCGCGAGGAAATAGAGCACCGTAAGTTCATCGAAGAAGAAATAATCGATTTGTTGGAAATCGAACAGATTCGCCATAAGCCCGTGGGTATGCTCCCATATGGCCTCCAGAAAAGGGTCGAGCTGGGACGCGCCCTGGCCTTGGAGCCGGAATTGTTGATCCTGGATGAACCCCTGGCCGGTCTCAACCTGGAAGAGGTCGAAGACATGGCCCGTTTTATCCTGGACGTAAACGAGGAAGAGCGCTGGAAGGTCACCTGCCTGCTGGTTGAGCATGACATGGGCGTTGTGATGGACCTTTCCCACCGGGTGTTCGTCCTTAATTTCGGAAACATGATCATGGACGGTACCCCGGAGCAAGTGCAGAACAATCCTGAAGTGATAAAAGCCTACCTGGGTGAAGAGGACTTGTATGCAACCAGAAGATAGAACCGCTGGAAGCGGGATCGAAATCACCGAAGACCTGACCATTCCCAAGCTGTTTTACATGCAGGCCAAGCGTTACGGCAAAGAGCGGGTTGCAATGCGTGAAAAACAGTACGGTATCTGGCGACCGATTACCTGGCAGCAGTACCTGGACAACGTCAAGCACATAGCCCTGGGACTGATCAAGCTAGGACTGAAAAAAGGCGACAAGGTTTCCATGATCGGGGACAATCGTCCCGAGGGCCTTTGGGCCGAAATGGCCGCCCTTTGTGCCGGCGGAATTGGAGTCTGGCTGTTCCAGGACTGCCTTATTGAAGAAGTGCGTTACATAATCGACCATTCCGATACCAAGTTCATGTTCGGAGAAGGGCAGGAAGAGGTGGACAAGGCCCTGTCCATTATAGATGAGTGCCCCAAGCTGGACAAGATCATCTGGGACGACCCCAAGGGCATGCGCAATTATCATCAGGACTGCCTGATGAGCCTCAAAAACCTTATGGAACTCGGCCGGCAACTGGACAAGGACCAACCTGACCTGTTTGAAAAACTGGTCAACCAGAACTCGGGCAAAGACGTGGCCCTGCTTTTCTATACTTCGGGTACAACTTCCCTGCCAAAGGGCGCCCTGCTTTCCCACAACAACATGCTGACCATGGGCAGGCACCTGATGGACGTCGACCCTTGCAAGGATACCGACGATTACGTGTCGTACCTGCCATTTGCCTGGATCGGTGAGCAGATGATGTCCATATCCTGCGGCCTGCAGATCGGTTACACCATAAACTTTCCTGAAGAGCCGGAAACCGCAAGGGAGAACATCCGCGAGATCGGTCCCCATGTCATGTTCGCTCCACCCCGGATGTACGAACAGATGACCCGTGAGGTGCAGGTAAAATACCTGGATGCTTCCTGGATCAAACGTAAATTTTACGAGTTTTCCCAGAAGGTGGGCTATTATGTTGCCGACCTGAAGTTTGAAAAAAAGCCGATTCCGTTTTACTGGCGTTTCCTTGAGTGGGTTGCCTACATCACCGTCCAGAAAAAGCTCAAGGATCACCTGGGCCTGTCCCGGGTGCGTAATGCCTATACCGGAGGGGCGGCCATGGGACCTGATCATTTCCGCTTTTTCCATGCCATGGGTGTCAATCTCAAACAGATCTACGGTCAGACCGAAGTTGCCGGAATTTCGGTTGTCCACCGCAACGGTGACATCAAGTTCGACACGGTCGGAAAACCGATTCCAGGCACCGAGATCAGGATTACCGAAGAGGGAGAGATCATCACTCGCAGCCCGTCTGTCTTCCTCGGTTATTACAAAAATCCGGAGGCGACCTCCAAGGCCTTGCGGGATGGCTGGCTTCACTCCGATGACAAGGGGTTTATAGATGACGATGGCCACCTTGTGGTTTTCGACCGTACCAAGGACGTTTTTATCCTCAAAGACGGCAAACCTTTCTCGCCCCAGTACCTGGAAACCCGTCTCAAGTTCAGTCCGTATATCAAGGATTCATGGGTAATCGGGCATAACCGGGATTACATAACCGCAGTCATGTGCATCGACTATTCGGTGGTGGGCAAGTGGGCTGATGAGAAGAAGATCAACTACACCAGTTACCAGGAATTGTCCCAGCACAAGGAGGTTTATGACCTGGTGGAAGCACAGATCCAGCAGGCCAACAAGGACCTGCCGGATGCGGCCAAGGTCAGAAAATTTACCAACCTGTACAAGGAGCTGGATCCTGACGACGATGAGCTGACACGCACCCGCAAGCTGCGCCGGGCTTTTGTCGAAAAACGCTACCAGGATATTGTCAATGCCCTGTATTCAGACGTGGACGCAGTGCACATCGACACCAAGATAAAATACGAAGACGGTCGGGAAAGCCGGATCAAGACCGACCTGCAGATTCGCAAGATTATTGATTAACCCCTGTCGGCGGCTTCCGTTCTTGGTCGCCGGTCACCAAATTTTTGCAAGGGAGTACTTTTAATGGAACTTTTCTGGATGACGATGACCACCGGAATCATGGTCGGAGGAATCTACGCCCTGGTCGCCCTTGGCTGGGTGCTGATTTACAAGTGTTCGGGAGTCTTGAACCTGGCCATGGGGGAGATGACTCTGATCGGGGCTTACGTCTCGTTGAGTTTTTATTCCATGGGAGTGCCTTTTTTACTGTCCTTGCTGATTTCATTGATAATCGGGTTCCTGCTTGGTGTTTTAACCGAAAGGATTTTTCTGGACAGGCTTATCGGTGAGCCGGTGCTGACGGTTATCATGGTTACCGTTGGTCTTTCATTCTTTTTCAAAGGCTGCGTGGAACTGATCTGGGGCACGGACACCCGGGTGTTCGACCCCCCGGTTTTTTCCATAGAACCGCTGCATATCGGTCCTCTGGTCATCGGCAAGGTTTACCTGTGGAGTTTTTTGGCGGCCATTGTCCTGCTGGTGGTTTTTGTCTGCTTCTTCAAGTACACCCGCTGGGGGCTTGCCATGCAGGCCACGGCCGATGACGAAATGGCCGCCCTGTCCCTGGGCGTCAGCGCAAGGTTTGTCTATGCCGCTGCCTGGGCCATTGCTTTTATGGCTGCCGGAGTTGGAGGGACCTTGCTGGGTAACATCAACGGGCTGAACATTTCGGTGAGCTACCTTGGGTTGCTGGTCTTGCCGGTTGTGGTCCTGGGCGGTCTAAACTCGGTCCCGGGAGCCATCGTGGGCGGGATAATCATCGGACTGCTGCAGAATTTTTGCGGGGCTTACCTGGACCGGTACTTCCCGGGTGGAGTCAAAGAAATTGCGCCGTTTGCTTTTATGGCGGTATTTTTGCTTTTCAAGCCATACGGTCTGTGGGGTTGGGAACGGATCGAACGTGTCTGATGGGTTTGCCATCGACTGAAACCAATTAAGTTACAGGAGTTTAGTGTATGTCGGCAACTTGGTTACCGTGCGGTACTTACCACGAAAGCTATGCCCAGGATCATGCCTGGTGGCAGACTACTTTTATCAAGGGCAAAATGATTCTCCTGTTTGTGCTCTGTTTCGTTGTGATCCCGGCAATGGCCGATGGTTACTGGTTAAGTGTGTGTAACCAGATCGGTTACACCATTCTCGGGGCTCTTGGGGTCCAGTTGCTAATCGGTTATTGTGGACAGATCACCCTGGGACACGCCGCTTTCATCGCAGTCGGTTCCTATACCAGCACCCTGCTGATCCTGGAATTTCCCTGGCCCAAGTTTCTGATGGATATGGGTCTGGCCTATCCCATAAGCATTGTGATCGCCGCTGTGGTGGCCGGTATCTGGAGTGTGCTCTTCGGACTGCCGTCTGCCAAGGTCAAGGGATTTTACCTGATCCTTACAACCATGGCAGCCCAGTTTATTACCGTTGACTTTATCCTTACCCAGTACGTCAGCCAGATCGGTGGTCGCGGGCAGGCCTTTTCCCTGCCTCCGGGAACAATCAAGATCGGCCCCTGGATCATCGACAGTGACCTTGAGGTCTACTTCATGATGCTGATCCTGGTGATTTTATGTGTAACGGCCATGGCCAATTTGATGCGTACCCGGGTAGGTCGTGCCTGGATTGCCATCCGGGACAACGATATCAGTGCCGAAGTCATGGGTATCAACGTGGTTCTGTACAAGCTGCTGGCATTTTTCGTGGCCGGTTTCATCGGCGGAATCGCAGGTGCTTTCTGGATCAGCAACCTGGCTGCTATCAGTACGGAGCATTTTACATGGTTTTTGTCCCTCTGGCTGGTTGGGGTGATCCTGATCGGTGGGGTGGGATCATTGCACGGGGCTATCTTTGGTTCGATTTTCATGGTCATGGTGATGGAGATTCTCCAGCTTGCCATCATGCCCCTGGCAGATACTTTTCCAAAATTGCTTATGGATTTCCTGTTCATCAAGGAAGCCGCCTTCGGCCTGGCCATCTGTGCTTTCATGATTTTCGAGCCTAATGGTCTGGCCTATCGCTGGTGGCAGATTAAAAACTATTTCAACCTCTGGCCGTTCTCGTATTAGCCGGAAATTGCCGGGTCCCTGGTGACCCGGCTCCTCCGGATTATTCCGGAGGCAAGCGGATAAGGGGGGTGATACCGCTGTTTATCTGAATGTGGGGCTATAACACACTCAACAGGTCGGTTAAAAAAAAGGGGGAAAGCATGCGCAACAAGAAAACTTATTTTGGTTTATGGATGTTCATAGCCGCCTTGATCCTGGCCATGGCAATCGGAACCGCTACAGCAACGGCCGCAACCATCAAAGTAGGCGCTCTGAACGATATGACCGGGGCGACATCTGATGTCGGAAAAGATTATGCCATGGGCATTGCCGAGGCCATTCATTACCTAAATGACAATGGCGGAATCAACGGCAAGAAGGTAAAACTGTACCAGTTTGACTACGGCTACCGTGTCCCGGAAGCCCTGACAAAGTACAAACTGTTCAAACGCTTAAAGTGCGTCGCGGTTTTGGGATGGGGGACAGGCGATACCGAAGCCTTGTCGCCAACGGTGACCAAGGATAAAATCCCATATGTTTCGGCTTCTTACTCAGGACACCTTACCAATCCTAAAAAGACTCCGTATAATCTTTTTGCGGCCACAGACTATTCTACAAATGCCAGGGCGACACTGACTGCATGGTTCGATACCCGCTGGCCCAAGCATCCGG
>JALVQM010000491.1 GCA_027025615.1 Desulfobacteraceae bacterium
AAGGCCACCCATTTGGCAGCCAAAGGCTCCAGCTTGGTGTAGTTTTCGGTATAATCTATGGAACCGATCCGATTGCGATCGATTATGGCCACCAGATTGCTCAGCTGTTGGCGAGCGGCCAACATGGCTGCCTCCCAAACCGATCCTTCAGTGCATTCTGCGTCACCCATAAGTACAAAAATTCGCCTTTGTGACAGTTTTGCTTTGGCAGCCATTGCCATGCCCACTGCCAGTCCCAGGCCATGCCCAAGGGCTCCGGTACTTACTTCCACACCTGCGATTTTATGATCCGGATGACCTCCAAGGCGACAATCTCCCTGGCGGTAATTGGAAAAAAGCCATTGACGGGGGAAAAAGCCGCAGTCAGCCAAAACCGCGTAAAGGGCCGTTTCAGCATGTCCTTTGCTCAGGACAAAGCGATCTCTTTCCGGCCAATCAGGGTTTTGTGGATTGATGCGCAATATACCACCCTGGTACAAACTGACCAGAATTTCCAGGCAGGAAAAAGATGATGCCAGGTGACCTCCATTGGCCAGGCATATTTCAAGTATCAGTCTGCGCAGTTCAGCAGTTCTTGGGATCAAACTGCTGCCTGCATAATCTTCTTTTTCCATTCTGACGTTCATAACAATACTATTCCTCATTGGAGTAATGAATAAGGGTGGCCCCTTGTTTTTCGAAGTTAAATGGCACCTGCAAATATCCCTGCAAGGCGTCCTTTACCGCCGAATGTTTTTCAGGGGGCACAAACAGAGCCATGAAACCAGCTGCTCCGGCACCTAGAAGTTTGCCGCCAAGCGCCCCATTTTCCCTGGCTATATGGTAAATACGGTCTATTGCCGGATTGGAAATTTTGTTCGCAAGTTTCCGTTTCAAATACCAATTACGATCAAGCAAACGGCCGAATTCCACAATCGGTGTTGAACCGCGTAAAATGTCCACGGCCTGGTCCACCATTGACATCATCTCCTTAAGTACTTCCCTCCGACTATCAATCTTCTGAATGATTTCTCCGGCTATTTCAGATGAAAGCCTGCTGGTTCCAGTGTAAATCATCAACAAATGACTCTCCAACTCCTGGATACGCCTGGCAGGCAGGGTCATGGGCTCTACCTGGATTGTACCATCCTGTTTGAAACGGTAGACATTGAAACCGCCGTAGGCTGCCGCCATCTGGTCCTGGGAACCCACGTGTTCTTTAAGCACATTCTGTTCAAAATCAATGGCTGCCAAGGCCAACTGGTGCTTGTCGAGCATTTGACCCTTGAGGGCGGAAATGACTTTGATCAGGCCAACTGCAAAGGCTGAACTGGACCCCATTCCAGCTCTGGCCGGCAGGTCCCCCTGGTGGTGGATTTCAAGCCCCATCTCACCGTTTATCCCCAGGTACCGCAAACCTTCGCGTACGGCCGGATGTAATATCTCGCCAATGGTCGATACGTTCTCTATGTGTGACCAGACCACCCTGTACTTATGGTCGAAAAATCGGGGCAGAACACGACAACTTATATAACAATACTTGTCGATAGTGGTAGAAAGAGCCGCCCCTCCGTGCTTTCTATACCAGGCAGGGTAGTCGGTTCCTCCCCCAAAAAAGGAAATCCTGAAAGGTGTTTTCGAGATGATCATCTTATATATCCTGGCAACATATACTGCTCTAAGAAAAGCAATTTTCCTTCTTCAACTGCTGAGAGTTCCGCCATGTGGTCTGATGCTCTCATATAATCTTCCGGAATACCGATATCTATAAATTCTTCCAGGTTGGGATAAGCGAAAAGACCATTGCCCACCAATTCCGGAAGTATATCAAGTTCCATCGAAGACGGTCCGGCCTTCAGGATTCTGCTGATGAATGCCGTTTCAAACAGGTATATCCCTGCGTTTATCCAGGCGGCATTTCCCTTTCTGCTTTTTTCGTAAAAACCTATAACCTTTCCCTGACCGTCGAAGCTGACCGAACCAAACCTGCCGGCATTTCTGCAGAAAGTTGTCACCATTGAGGCCATGGCTCCTTTTCCCACGTGCCATTTGAAAAATTCTTCCAGATTCAATGGGCAGAATGAATCACCGTTCAAAACAAGCAAATGCTGTGAATCAACCATTGGCAAAGCAGGCTTGATGGCACCTGCTGTACCAAGGGGTTTCTTCTCAACCGTGTAAAAAAGTTGAAGATCGTTATAGCTATTGCCGAAATATTCACGCACCTGCCGGCCAAGGTATCCTGTACAAAGAACAACTCTTCGCAAGCCCTGAAGCCGGAGCCAATCCAGCAGGTAACACATAAATGGCCGACCGTTTACCGGCGCCATCACCTTGGGGGTCCCCTTCACAACGGGCCTCAGACGAGTTCCCAGGCCTCCTGCCAGAACAACCGCCCATATTCTGTCAATCGCACCAACCTTGGCCTGCCTATTTGAAAAACACTCTGACATAATCGTCTTTTTTCCGGCAATCATCCGTATCGTGGAATTTGTCTGTTGCAAGACCAGCATTTTCAACAGTCACCGGAAAATACTCTTGCAAGGCATGTACCAATTCAATGGTAGTTGTAACATATGGTTATTATGTGATATATCAGATAGAAAGGATTGGTGATACCGGTCTTAAGCGGTCAATTTATTGACACCATTAAAGGCGGTTTCGCAGGTATTAAACTGGTTTTTTGGTAACCAGTATCTCAAGTTTCCCTCCAATTATACAAAATTAAAGTTATCCGCATTTGGCTCTTACCGAAGCAATGACCTGGCTCGTGCTTACCCCTCCAACCAAAGGGACAAGTTCGATATTGCCGCCCCAGCTTTTTACCAATTCGTGTCCGACTACCGTATCTACGGTATAGTCTCCACCCTTTACCAGAACATGGGGCTTGAAATGTCTGATAAGGTCTATGGGAGTATCCTCCTCGAAAATTACTACCAAATCGACTGCCTTTATACCTGCAAGCAAAGCAGCCCTCTGGTCTTGGCCGATGATCGGCCTTGAAGGCCCTTTCAAACGCCTGACAGACTCGTCAGAGTTGACACCAACCACAAGCACATCACCCTTTGCGGCAGCCTCTTCCAGCAGCCGTACGTGGCCGACGTGCAGAAGATCAAAACAGCCATTGGTAAATACTATTTTTTTGCCACGGCTTTTCCAGTCAGCTATTGCGGCGCAGGCCTGTTCCATATTTTTTATCTTGCCGCCTCCAACCAAATCGTCTGTTACCAAAGCCTGTTCCAGTTCATCGGCTGAAACCGGGTTGGTTCCAAGTTTACCAACCACAACACCGGCTGCTGCGTTTGCCATGGCAGCCGCAGTTTGCATATCACATCCTGCAGCCCGGCCGGCCGCCAAGGTAGCGATAACGGTATCCCCTGCTCCGGAGACATCAAATACTTCTCTGGCCCTGGCATGAATCGAAACGCTTTTCCCTTCACGACTGAAAAGCGCCATGCCTTTTGCTCCCCTTGTAACCAGCAGGAAATCAAGGTCCAGGGTATCAAGTAACCCTTCTGCAATGGCTTTCATTTGCCCGCCAAGTTGATAATGCTCTGCCGCCTGGATAAATTCCGACCAATTTGGCGTTATGCAACTGGCACCCCTGTAGCGTTGCCAGTCATTGCCCTTAGGGTCGACCATCACCGGTATATTTTTCAATCGGCAATGCCTGATAATACGCTGGGCCAATTCTCCGCCAAAAACGGCCTTGCCATAATCCGAAATAATAACCGCATCCGCTTTTTCTGCTGCCCTACAAAAGTATTTGAAAAGACTATCGGTTGCCAGATGATCAGGCTTTTTCACAGTTTCATCATCCAGGCGCACAAGTTGCTGTCCACGGCCGATTATACGTGTTTTGGAGGTGGTGATATGGTCTTTACTCCTGACAAGGCAGGTATCGATTCCCTTTTCATTCAACTTGCGGACCAACAGTTCTCCCAGAAGATCCTTCCCCCTGATACCCACCAAGCTACAACTGCAACCAAGTTTAACCAGGTTCAAGGCAACGTTGGCAGCCCCTCCCAGTTTGTTGGTCTTATAATCGACCCTGACAACCGGTACCGGTGCCTCTGGTGAAATCCGCTTTACTTCTCCCCAATAATAAATATCAAGCATCACATCGCCGACGACCACGACTTTACATTTATGAAAGTCAGGAATTAAATTCATGTGCTTATCCTTTTTATCCCGTAGGCATCTCCTGCTCAAGTACTTTGGCCCAGTAGTGTAAAATCAGGATATGAGATTCTTGGACTCGGGCGGTAGAATTGTTTGGTGTACAAACGGTCAGGTCGGCATCTTTCGACATCGTTGAGTCATGTCTTCCAACAAGTGCAATTGTGCTTATGTTTTTTTGGTGAGCAACTTCAAATGCCCTGATAACGTTTGCGGACTGGCCTGAAGTTGATATACCTACCAAGACATCACCGGCCAATCCAATCGCATCCACCTGCCTGCTGAAAGTACTGTCGTATCCGTAGTCATTGCCGATCGCAGTCAAAATCGAAGTGTCAGTAGTCAATGCTATTGCGGCCCAGCCAGGACGTTCAATACTAAAACGTCCAACAATTTCGGCAGCAAAATGCTGGCTGTCTGCTGCCGATCCGCCATTTCCGCAGACTATTATTTTGTTGCCGGCCTTTAATGCCTGCAACATCAAATCTGCTGCACAATTTACACTGGGACCGATTTGTTCCAGGCCCTCAATAAATCGCAGGTGTTCCCTGATAACTTTTGACCAGGCTGCAATCTTTTTTTCTCCGGTTTTAGATGTAAGGATCATCGGTGTTCAAATATCCTTTGATGTAGTCATCAACTGATTCTTCAAGTTCCCTGAAAACCACCGGACAGCCAACAGCTTTTAGCTTTCCCATATCGGCTTCAGTGAAATATTGATATTGGGAACGTAAATGCTCAGGCATGTCCACGTAATTAATGTTCACCTTGTAATTCATGGCACTGAATACCGCGCTGGCCAAATCATTCCATGTCCTGCTGCGTCCGCTTCCAAGGTTGAAAATCCCGTTGACTTCCGGATTTTCAAGAAACCAGCAGATTACCTCACAACAATCTTTGACATAAATAAAATCCCGTCTTTGTTCTCCATGGGCAATTCGGTCCTTATAAGATTTATACAAATCTATCCGTCCATTTTTCTTAACCTGGTGGAAAGCCTTGAAAACAACGCTGCGCATCTCGCCCTTGTGGTATTCGTTGGGACCGAAAACATTGAAAAATTTCAGGCAGGTCAATTTTCTGAAAAATTTATTGCGCAAGGCCCATAGGTCAAACAAATGCTTTGAATAACCATACATGTTTAAAGGTCTTAAAACCGTCAGGTTATTTTCTCCATCATTAAAGCCCAATTTCCCATCACCGTAAGTTGCTGCGCTGGAAGCATGGATGAATCTTATTTGTTTTGCCAATGCTTTTTCTGCAAGTTTGCGACTGTAAACAAAATTGTTGGCATAGAGGTAATCGGCATCTTTCTCAGCTGTATTCGAACAGGCTCCCAGGTGAACAATGGCTTTGATTTTTTTAAAGCCGTTTCCCAAAAATAGGTCCAGGAAGCTGTCCTTGGGTAGATAATCTATAAAATTGGCTTTCAGCAGATTCTTCCATTTTGGGGTTTTACCAAGATGATCGACTATCAGGATATCGTCACAGCCTTTTTGGTTCAGATGTCTGACCAGGGCACTGCCTATAAATCCAGCTCCACCTGTTACAACTATCAAAACACTTTCTCCCGGCTATAACTTTCAACAGCCATCCCAGGATGCCGCAAAAAAAAGACTATCCAGGATCATGATTACTGTTTTATCCGTCTATGGGCAGGTGCAAACTTACTCTTGTCCCCCACCCGGGACGTGATTGCAGGTGAAGGTAACCTCCAAGACAATGAGCCAGGCTGGCAGCTACCGACAATCCGAGCCCTTTGCCCCTGCGTATGCCCTTACTGGTAAAAAAAGGATCGAAAGCATGTTCCTGGCAACAGCGACTCATTCCGGTTCCATAATCCCTGACAACCATCACCAGTGATTTTGCACTACCTATGCTTCCAAACCGCTTCCAGGGTACCTGTTCCTCGTAACTGACAATTTCAACTTCCACTTTGCTTCCTGTTTCCGACACCTGGAACGCATTGCTAAGTAACTCCTCTAAAATAATTATTATTAATCCGGCATCGGTCACCGCCTTTGTATGTCTCCCGGTTCTGAATTCAATCTTTATGTCCGGTTTGCTTTTTCGTGCTTTGTCAATCTCTTTCCCAAGAACAATTCCCAAATCAACAGTCTCTGGCTTTAGTTGCACGTCACCGGAGTACAGCTTCAACTTCCACGCCAAATTATTCCCTCGCTGAACAAGCTTGCCCATCTTTTTCAACTTGGAAATATTCCCGGGTTGTGAGGACTTGATACCCTCCAACAGTCTATCAATTTCCTTCATCAAGGTATTAATCAGCCTTGCCGTTGCTCCTGCCACCATTTGAGGTGATTTGACCCTGGCAGCCCAAACCAACTGTTCATACAAAACCCTTGCCACCGCGGTTCTTTTCTCATTTGAAACGGATTTTAAAATTTCCTCGACAAGTTGCCTGCGACGCAACTTTTGAGCAGAATGGCGTCTTTCTCCCAGATAAGCCAGCAACAGGTTAGTGACAAAAGCCCCGGCTTGGACATGAGTCTCAATCAATTGTATGTTCTTCCTGCTTTCTATTTTCAGCTGGAAATTATACCTGATAAGCCCTGCATTGCATTGAATTCCCATAAGCAGGTTATTGAAACTGTGACAAAGCCCGGCTATCAGAGTCCGCATTACCGGGAACATGTCAATTTTTTTGCCAAGCCCCTGTCCCTGATAAACCTTAAACCACTTGTCTTCATAATCTTTGTCTAATTCCAGAAATATATTCAGGTCTGTATTTCCACGGGCAATTTCATCCCAGGACTTATTCCCTTTTACCAACTGGGCGGGAGAATACCTTACAGAGGAAATCCTGGCAAAATCCCCTATGAAAGCCTGGGTCATCACTTTTGCCAATGCTGTTTCGTTTCCGATTTCCTCTGATAATGATTTCAACGCCAAGCCACTCATTTTCAAACTCCCAGGTTCCTTAACATTGAATATATTCCGTGTTCTGATTTGAAAGTGAGCAATTTCCATACCACGGCCACTGTTAAGCATTCCGCTTCAGATCATCCGGCTATAATATGGGTTATTAAACCGGTATAACCGATGACACCCTGTTAACGTTTTTAATTTATTTATAATTAATGTATTATTGAACAACCGGGAAACAGGCTCTTATCACCTGGTTGATTTATCCATAAATCGATAAAGTATCCTTTCTCTTGCCAGCCGGGACACAAGTCGCACATTTGTTCCTCAATATTTCCTTTCCAAAGTCAATCTTTTGACACCTCCAGTAACCCCGCAGAAACAGTAAAGTTTAGCCACTGCATGACGATATTGTTTACAGTGAGGGGCAGGAAGGAGTGTACTTGAAAGCAGGCAAAGAAATGGGAAGTGCAAGCGGCAATTATTGCCTTAGTGGGGCTGAAAAATCACTAATTGCCAAAGGAAGGCTGGATCTTATACCTCCATATCTCTGGGAGCGCTTGTGTGACGGCTGTGCCCAATGCTGTCTGCACAAGCTTTATGATCCTGCAAACGGCACCTTTTATCTGACCATGATTGCCTGCAGGTATCTTGATTTGGAGTCCTGCAGTTGCACTATATACTCCGAACGTCACCAACTGGTAAAAAATTGCCTGGTTATTACCCCTGAAACCATATCTCAAATTGGCTGGTTGCCGGATACATGCGCTTATAAATTGATTTTCAACGGACATGGGCTCCCGCCATGGCATCCCCTGCTCAACGGAAATCGTGATCTAGTTCACCGCAAGGGTATTTCCATAAAAAACTACGCCATATCCCCCAAGGGGATACCACCAAGCGATTATTCTTACTATATAATCAACATCATGAAGGGAAACAGTTCAGCCTCAAAACTCATTTTTAAGGATCGATGACCATAGACTATGTTGGTTTTTCCTGATATCATATGGAATAGATAACCTTTTAACAGCTTGCTGATAACTTGGCGGGGGAAGCTGATGTAAGGCATAATGATTCCGGAATGCGGAATCTCCATCTGGAAAATAAGCCCAGATCCCGGTTTTAACCCGCCAAATGTTGATCCTGACAGTTTAAACATGATGTTAAAGCCGGAACTTGACACCTGGTTTCACAATGTGTCATAATTTCATATTACTATTTGAATTTACAAGTCTTTCTTATCATGAATGATTTCAAGATCCTTTTCGTAGATGACGATAAGCAAA
>JALVQM010000492.1 GCA_027025615.1 Desulfobacteraceae bacterium
AGGCAGTTGGAGTGGATTTTTGCGGCACATGACGGAAAACGCACTTCATTTCAAGCCTCCCCTTGGATTTTTCAGAAATTTTGTAGTCGAATCCAAAGGTGCCCATCGCAATAGCTTCGATATAAAGCAGGCCATGCAGCCTATTGTTGATTTTGCCCGAATATATGCATTGAAACACAGGGTAAGCCAGACAAATACTCTGGATAGGCTGTATCAGCTTTTTCTTCAGGGGGCCATTAGTAAAGAGGAGTACGAGGAACTAGAAAAAGCATATAGTTTCATGATGCAGTTGCGGTTGGTGCGACAGGCAACAGCCATGCGCGAGGGGCAGGAGCCTAACAATTTCATTAATCCAAGCCGGCTGACCCGTGTGGAGCAGACCATGTTGAAAGAAATCTTCAGAAGAATTGAAAAGTTTCAGTCCAAACTCAATTTTGAATTCATTGGAATAGGCTGACATGGCTGTAGAGAACATACAGTTTCAATGCTACCACAATCGCCAGCCGTGGGCCTTTGGCAGACCGGCTGCCCTTATCTTTTCGACCACCTTTGCAATGTCATATGGCAGACGGCGTACAGTAAGTTTACTGGTATCCGTATTCCATAGGACATATTTTGCAGTATTGGTGCCATCACGTGGTTGTCCCACACTTCCCACATTGACTATGTAGCTGTGGTTATCATCAAGCATGATTTCATCTTCTGGAAAGTGTGAGCGCTCAATCTTGTCGCCATTGTAGCTGACAAGCAAAAGGTCGTGAGTGTGGCCGACAAAGCATATTCTTTCGCGCATTTTGCCAAAAGCCCGCTTCAGGCGGTGGTCAGTCGCCATGAAGAGGTATGTTTTTACCGATTGCAGTGGACAGCCGTGAACAAATCTTGCTCCACAGGCTGAAATGCTTGGTGGTAATGACCGCAGAAAAACTTTTACCTCCTCAGACAAAGTGGGCAGTATTTTTTCAAGGGAGATACGCGCCAAAGTATTGAACCATTTGAGGTGTACCGGATTTTTCAATACAAGTTCATGATTACCGATAACAGCCGGTATTTTCTCCTTGATAATCAGCTCAACAACGTTCTGCGATTCAGGGCCATAACCGATACAGTCTCCCAGACAGTATATTTTCCGGGCGCCTTCATTGGCCGCGTCGGCAAGCACTTCTTTTAAGGCATCAAGATTGCCGTGTATGTCAGATAGAATTGCTATTTTCATTTATTATCTGCTAAAGCGGGTCGTTGAAACCTGCTGCTGTTGCTGATGCCTGGTTAAAATTCAGTTGCGCCATCCATTTACTGAGGGCAATTCTGGTCTTGTGTTTTGTCGCTGCTTAAATCTCCAAACTGTTCAGCAGATTGTTAGAGTACGTTCAAATACCAGTTTATCAGGAAATTACCGAAGAAAACATAGGTAATTGCTCCAACGGCAAGAAACGGTCCGAACGGTACGGCAAATTTCATGTTTTTTCCGGCTTTGATCATCAGGATTAATCCGATTACAGTCCCTGTTGCCGAGGCGACAAATACAGTAAAAAGTACTCCTTTCCAGCCTGTAAAAGCTCCAATCATGGCCAGCAGTTTTATATCACCGCCACCCATGCCTTCCTTGCCTGTGAGCGCTTTATAAACCAGAGCAACAGCAAGCAGGCAGCCTCCACCGGTGATTACTCCTGCCAATGAGCCTTGCCAGCTTATCTGTCCAAAAAAAGGAGCAGCAGCCAGACCGATAATAATTCCGGGCAGGCTGATAATATCAGGGATAATGCGGTGGTCTATGTCAATAAAGGTGATAACTAGTAAGCATGCACAGAAGAAAAAGAAGAAAACAGCCTGTATATGCCAGCCAAAGCGGATCCATATCACAACAGCAAGCATGCCGGTCAATAATTCCACCAATGGATATCGCAGCGAAACATTGGCTTTGCAGGCCCGGCATTTGCCCCGCAGAATAATATAACTGAGCACCGGGATGTTGTCATAAAAACGGATTGGATTGCCGCATTTAGGACAGCTGGATCCAGGACTTACAAGGGATTTCCCCAATGGTAGGCGGTAAATACAAACATTTAAAAAACTGCCCAGGCATAAACCCAGAACAAAGATCATAATCAGCGGCAAATAAGAAATCATCAAATTATATTCCCTGGATAAAAGTGCTGCCGGTACTGGTTGTGATAGCCCGGCACACCATACCGGCAGTATTTTAAAATGCCCGGCACAAGTATTAGATTGGTTTTAGGCAAAAATCAAGATAGATGGCATTGTAAAATTAAAAGGCTTGAGCTAAAGGCGGGATGAATGACAGGAAAAGCTAAACTTGGTAATTACCATTGTGTTCACAGCGAAAAGGCGCTGAAATTGAATTTATAAAATATTTCATGGCAAATGAAACGATTAAGGAGACACATGGGCTGAAGGCGCCAGACTGATGTGGTTTAAGCAAGCTGAAATTCCTGCATTATGATGAAAGAGTTTTTGCGAAATAACCAAGATTGATATTGTCAATGCATAAGGCTGTTTTATAATATAGGGACGTTTTTTGACCTGGATCACCGGCGGCCTGTTGAAAACGCCGGATTATTGAATTTTACTCAACCATTAAGTTGCTTGCCGGGTGGTGCAAGCAATTATACATTGCCGGAGTTGTTATGGCCGAGACAGATAAGGACGATTTGATAAGTATAATTGAAGATGATGAGAGTGGGATAGAGCTACCCACGAC
>JALVQM010000493.1 GCA_027025615.1 Desulfobacteraceae bacterium
TCAAGTCCGGGGCCCGCACTTCGGGGATACCGATAATCATGCTGACCGCCAAGAGCGACGAGGCCGACATAGTTGCCGGCCTGGAACTGGGGGCCGATGATTACGTCACCAAGCCTTTCAGTCCCAGGGTGTTGCTGGCGCGGGTCAAGGCCGTCCTGCGGCGCCGTCATGACCGGGCTGTAGATAAGGAGCAGGCGGTTATCGAGGCTCATAACATCGTTATCGATTCCCTGCGCCGCAAGGTGCTGGTGGATGGGAACCCGGTCGAGTTGACAAATACCGAGTTCAGGGTGCTGTACCTTCTGGCAAGCCGGGCGGGCTGGGTTTTAACCCGCTATCAGATAGTGGACCAGGTTCACGGGGATGATTACGCGGTTACGGATCGCTCGGTGGATGTCCAAATCGTTGGTTTACGAAAAAAGCTCGGCCCGGCCGGCAAATACATCGAAACCGTACGGGGTGTGGGTTATCGTTTCAAAGAATAGAAACCGGATTATGCACTTCAAATGCCTGAAGATTTTCCACCGACTGAACTTTACCTTTCGGGTGAAGGCCCGGCCGGGAACAAATACCTGCAAACTATGTAATAATTCGATGAAATTGCTTATTGTAGGCATTTGAAGTGCATAATCCGGGATAAAAGTAATTTGATTGAATTATTGCCTGGGTCAGAAGCAAAAAGCTTTATTCAATATGTGCTTAAGATCTAGACATGCAACCGGTGTCCGCTGTAACCCGGCGCACCATGGATATGGTATAATTTTTGTGAAGCCGTGATTTATGAAGAAGAGAAAGAAACTTATATGGCAGTTGTTACCCCCTTATTTGCTGATCATAATGCTGTCATTGGCCGGGCTTGTCCTCTACGGCTTTGTCACCCTGGATCACTTCTTGCTGGAACGTACCCGCCAGGATCTTGGAATAAGACTGAAACTGCTTGAAGAGCCCATAGGCGGCTTTGTGGAGCAATCGGCCTTCAGGGAGCTTGACGCTTACTGCAAGAAATTCGGTCGGGCTGTGGCCACCAGGATAACGGTTATCTTGCCTTCCGGAAAAGTGGTGGGAGATTCTTTCCGTGACCCCGGAACGATGGTTAATCACAGCGACAGGCCGGAAGTAATAGGTGCCCTGGCAGGGAAGATTTCTTCCAGGATTCGTTTCAGCCAGACCCTGGGAAAGCGCCTGATGTACGTGGCCGAAGCGTTGAAATCCTCCGATGGACGCCAGATGGCCGTGCTGCGGGTATCGGTGCCCGTGGTCTTTATTCAGGACGAACTTTACCGCGTCCAGGTAAAGCTGGCCCTGGCAGGGCTGCTTGCGGCAATGCTGGCCGGGGTTGTGAGCCTGGTGGTTTCAAGGCGCATCAACCGTCCCATAACAGAGATGAAAAACGGTGCCCAGCGTTTTGCCTCCGGCGACCTGTCCCATCGTTTGCCCCTGCCGGCAGGAGAAGAATTGGCGGCCCTGGCAGAAGCCTTGAACCAGATGGCCGCCGAGCTGGAAAGGCGCATAAGCACCATTGTCAGCCAACGCAATGAACTTGATACGATTGTTTCAAGTATGCGCGAAGGTTTGATTGCCGTGGACCGCCGGGAAATGGTCGTCAACGTCAACCAGGCGGCGGCCGGGATGCTTGAAACGGTGCCGGAAAAGATTAAGAACAAGGCCCTGGTTGAGGTTACCCGTAACCTTGAGCTGCAGAACTTTGTTCGCCGGGCCATTGAACAGAAGACAGGCTCGAAAGCCGAAGAAAAAGACCTTGAAATCAGGTACAAGGGTGAAAAGCGGGTTGTCAATGCCCGCAGCATGCCCCTGTTGGAGCCGGGAGGTTTCTTTAGCGGCACCCTGGTTGTCCTCAACGATGTCACCGAGCTTAGGCGGCTGGAGGCCGTACGCCAGGATTTCGTGGCCAACGTATCCCACGAGATAAAGACGCCTCTTACGGCGATCAAGGGTTTCGTGGAAATGTTGCGTTATGGCAGGGTAGAATCGGCCGCTGAAAGTCAGCGTTTTCTGGAGATAATCGAAAGGCATGTCAACCGGCTCAATACGATTGTCGATGATTTGCTGGTGCTTTCGCGCCTTGAACGCCAGGGGCGGCCCATTGAAATGGATTTCCAACAGGTTGAGGTTGAAAATATCCTCAAAACCGCCCGCCAGGTGTGCCAGGCAGTCGCCGGGGAAAAGCAAATCCGGATTGAAATAGACTGTCCTGCCGGCTTGGTGGCAGTCGTTGATAAAACTCTTTTGGAACAAGCCCTTATCAATTTGGTCGACAACGCGGTCAAGTACAGTGGTCCCGGCACCAGGGTCGTGGCAGGGGCCGGCCGGGATGCGAAAGGTGTTTTCATGAGGGTCAGCGACCAGGGCCGGGGGATCGACAAGAAACACCTGCCGCGCCTTTTCGAGCGCTTCTACCGGGTTGACAAGGCCCGCAGCCGCAAGTTGGGAGGCACAGGGCTGGGCTTGTCAATCGTCAAGCATATTGTCCAGGCCCACGGAGGCTACGTGGAAGTTGAAAGCGTCCCCGGCCGGGGCAGCACTTTTACCATCCGTTTACCCGGTAGCCGGGAGGCGGCTCAAGGTTATCCACATCTTTCAAAATAGAGATCTGGCAGGCTGTGCGAAACTATTACGCTTGGCCATAGGGCGTTAAAATCCTCCTCAAAATGCTCATTTATTACCAATAAACTGCGCTTTTTGGTCGGATTTTGCC
>JALVQM010000494.1 GCA_027025615.1 Desulfobacteraceae bacterium
AGCAGTGGTTAAAGAATTTTTCGGCACCAGTCAACTCTCGCAGTTCATGGACCAAACAAACCCGCTTTCTGAAACGACTCATAAACGCCGACTGAGTGCACTGGGGCCTGGTGGCCTTACCCGGGAAAGGGCCGGTTTTGAAGTGCGGGACGTTCATCCTTCCCATTATGGAAGAATTTGTCCTATTGAAACGCCTGAAGGACCTAATATTGGCTTGATAGTTTCCTTGAGCACTTACGCAAGGGTGAATGATTTCGGCTTTATCGAAACTCCCTACCGGGTAGTTCGAGAAGCCACTGCTTCCAAGGAAGTCAAATTTTTAAGTGCCTTTGAAGAAAAAGATCATCCTATCGCTCAGGCTAATGCTCCGCTTGATGAAAAGGGACGATTTGTAAACGAGATTGTGACCTCCCGAGTGGCCGGCGAATTCATGATGATCGAACGCGACAAAATTGAGCTGATGGATATTTCCCCCAACCAGCTTGTAAGTGTTTCTGCTTCGTTGATTCCTTTCCTTGAAAATGACGACGCCAACCGAGCTTTGATGGGATCTAACATGCAACGCCAGGCAGTGCCCCTGATGAAAAGTGAGGCTCCCCTGGTGGGTACTGGAATTGAAGGCGTTGTTGCCCGGGATTCCGGAGTGGCCGTCGTTGCTGATCGTGACGGCTTGGTGGTCGATGTAGATGCTTCCCGTATTGTAGTCAAGCATAATCCGGATGGAAATGGTAACAAGGGGCACGTGACGATCTATAATTTATCTAAATTTGTGCGCTCTAACCAGAATACATGTTTCAACCAACGTCCTATTGTACGCAAGGGACAAAAGGTTATGGCTGGCCAGGTAGTTGCCGATGGTCCGGCTACCGATCAGGGTGAATTGGCTCTGGGTAAAAATGTTACCGTGGCCTTTATGCCGTGGGGTGGCTATAATTTCGAGGATTCGATCCTGGTGAGCGAACGCCTGGTGCGCGACGGGGTTTATACCTCGGTACACATCGAAGAATTTGAAATCGTGGCCCGTGATACCAAGCTTGGAAAAGAAGAAATTACCCGGGATATTCCCAACGTTGGAGAAGAAGCTCTTAAGAATCTGGATGATAGTGGCATAATCCGCTTGGGTGCCGAAGTAAAGCAGGGAGATATCCTCGTCGGTAAAATAACCCCCAAGGGAGAGACACAGCTTTCACCCGAGGAAAAACTATTAAGAGCCATTTTTGGAGAAAAGGCCGGTGATGTGAAAGATACCTCTCTAAGAGTTCCCCCGGGGGTGGAAGGTATCGTCATTGACGCCAAGGTGTTTTCGCGTCGTGGGACTGAAAAGGATGAGCGTACCCAGAAAATAGAGGCAGCCGAAATAGCTGGAATGGAAAAAGACCGTGACGACAGGCTAAAAATTACAGAGTTGGTGGCCCGGGAACAATTGCTTGAGATGCTTGAAGGCCACAAAGTTGCCGCTCCGGTCAAAAAAGGTAAGAAAGTTCTGCTTGCCAAGGGTGCCCGGATAACCGCCGAGGCATTGGAAAATATCCCTATGGCGCAAATGGAAGGCGTCGTTCTGGAAGATGTCCAGTTGACCGAAAAGATGCATGATCTTTTAGAGAAATATCGACAGGAATGCGATCGTTGCCGCAGTGATTTCGAAACCCAGATAAGCCGTTTTGAACGCGGTGACGAACTGCCGCCGGGTGTAATAAAAATGGTCAAGGTATACGTGGCTATGAAACGCAAACTTTCAGTTGGTGACAAGATGGCAGGTCGCCACGGCAACAAGGGCGTTGTCTCACGGATACTTCCGATCGAGGATATGCCATATTTTGCAGATGGCACTCCGGTTGACATGGTTCTGAATCCACTGGGGGTTCCCAGCCGTATGAATGTAGGCCAGATCCTTGAAATACATCTGGGAAGAGCGGCAAAGGGGCTTGGCGACCAGATAAAGCGCCTGTTGGAAGAAAAGAAAACCAAAGAACTTAGAAAAAAATTGGAGAATGTTTTTAAGGATTCGGATACCAGCCGGGTGTTGAAGCAAATGGACGATGATGAAATCGTAGAAATGGCCGAGCAATACCGGGATGGTCTGCACATGGCAACTCCGGTCTTCGATGGAGCCAAAGAAGACGAAATTAAGGAATTGCTTGCCGAAGGCGGCCTGGAAACCAGTGGCCAGGCAACGTTATACAGTGGGCATACCGGAGAGCCTTTCCACGGGAAAGTTACCGTAGGAACAATGTACATGCTCAAGTTACACCATCTGGTCGATGACAAGATCCATGCCCGATCCATTGGGCCGTATTCTCTGGTTACCCAGCAGCCCTTGGGTGGTAAAGCACAGTTTGGAGGCCAGAGACTGGGTGAAATGGAGGTTTGGGCCATGGAAGCTTACGGTGCCGCCCATGCGCTTCAGGAATTTTTGACTGTTAAATCGGACGATATGGCCGGCCGTACCCGTATGTACGAAAAAATAGTCAAGGGCCAAAACGTGCTTGAGCCCGGTCTGCCTGAATCTTTCAAAGTCTTGACCAAAGAACTTCAAGCCCTTGGACTTGACGTTACTTTGCTTGAAGAAAAGGACCTTTCGTAAACCCAACTGGGGCCTGGGAATGTCCAGGATCCCTTTTTCCGGAAGGAAATACATATGGAAACACTGTACGATTTTTTCGCCAAACCGACTGATCCTCGCCAATTCATGGGTGTCCGGCTTGCTCTGGCATCTTCAGAACAGATCAGGCAATGGTCCCATGGCGAAATCAAAAAGCCGGAGACGATTAACTACCGAACCTTTAAGCCTGAAAGAGACGGCTTGTTTTGTGCCAAAATTTTCGGTCCTACCAAGGACTACGAGTGTAATTGCGGCAAATACAAGCGGATGAAGCATCGTGGGGTAATTTGTGAAAAATGTGGGGTAGAAGTCATCCAGTCCAAGGTGCGCCGGGAACGGATGGGACATATTGAGCTGGCTTCACCTATTTCCCATATCTGGTTCTTGAAAAGTTTACCCAGTAAAATTGGAAACTTATTAGACCTTACCCTTAAGAACATGGAAAAGGTCCTCTACTTTGATTCCTATATAGTGATCGATCCAAAGGAAACCCCACTTGCCCGTTGTCAGCTTCTTTCCGAAGAAAAATACCGGGAAGCCATGGAGTTGTATGACGGAAAATTTGAAGCCGGTATTGGGGCCGAGGCCGTCAAGGCCTTGCTTGAATCAATTGACCTTGATGCGCTTTACAATCAATTGCGAGAAGATATCCGCAGCACCAATTCGGTGGCCAAACGACAGAAATTATCCAAGCGGATGAAGATTGTAGATGCTTTCAGGCGCAGCGGGTTGGATCCGGCCTGGATGATAATGGATGTTATTCCCGTCCTGCCACCTGATTTGCGGCCCCTGGTACCATTGGAGGGGGGGCGGTTTGCCACTTCTGATTTAAATGATCTTTATCGCCGTGTGATAAACCGGAATAATCGGTTAAAACGGTTGGTGGATTTAAAAGCCCCCGACATAATTGTCCGCAACGAAAAGCGCATGCTTCAGGAATCGGTTGATGTACTCTTTGACAACGGCCGCCACGGGCGGGTTATTACCGGTACCAACAAGCGTCCATTGAAATCCCTGAGCGATACCCTCAAGGGCAAACAGGGACGTTTCCGCCAGAATTTGCTTGGAAAGCGGGTCGACTATTCCGGACGTACGGTTATTACAGTTGGTCCCAATTTGCGCCTGCACCAGTGCGGTTTGCCTAAGAAAATGGCGCTGGAATTGTTCAAGCCTTTTATTTATTACCGTCTGGAACAGAAAGGGCTTGTATCAACCGTAAAAAGTGCCAAGAAAATGGTGGAAAAAGAAGTACCCGAAGTCTGGGATACCCTGGACGAGGTTGTCAAGGAATACCCGGTAATGCTTAACCGTGCTCCGACCTTGCATCGCCTCGGTATCCAGGCATTCGAGCCAATTTTAATTGAAGGCAAAGCCATTCAATTGCATCCGCTGGTCTGCACGGCATTCAATGCTGACTTTGACGGCGACCAGATGGCTGTCCATATTCCCCTTTCGGTTGAATCGCAGATTGAAACCCGGGTTTTGATGTTGTCGTCCAACAACATTTTATCACCGGCCAATGGCAGTCCTATTATTGTTCCCAGTCAGGATATAGTCCTGGGCACTTACTATATGACCCGTGCCATAGATGGTCGACAGGGCGAAGGCAGGGTTTTTGCGAATCTCAACGAAGTCCGCAGCGCCTATGATAGCAGGCAGGTTGATATGCATGCCAAAATTTCGGTGCGGATAGATGGCAAGCGTTACGACACTACAGTGGGACGAATCCTGCTGTGGGAAATAATGCCCAAGGATAATTTGATGGGCTTGCGCCACTTGATGGTTGCAGATCAGGATTTGGCCCAAAAACTGCGTGAAAAGGCAGCCGCTGGGGATGATTTCATTAACCTGATCAGAGAAAATTCCATAAGCCCGGACAAGGAACTGGACGGCAATATAGGCCTGCTTCGCAAAGATGAATTCAAGCGGATATACAACGCGGATGAAGAAGTAATCGAAGGCCTTTACAACCTGGAAGAAGGACAGGTTAGTGAGGTCATTGCAGATGAGCAGGGATACCATGTTTTTCAAGTGATTGAAAAACGGCTTGAGATTCCTTTCGAAGCGGTCAACCGGGTAATGGATAAAGGCGCCTTGCGCGAATTGATAGATTTTGCCTACCGTAATCTTGGCCCCAAGGCTACGGTAATTTTGTCTGACCGTTTAAAGGATACAGGGTACAAGTATTCTACCAAAGGCGGTTTGTCCATATCCATTGACGACATGATTATTCCTGATGCCAAGTGGGGGATAATCAAAGAGGCCGAGCAGAAGATAGCTGAGATAGCCCGGCAGTACAATGAAGGCTTAATAACTCAGGGCGAAAAGTACAACAAGGTAGTCGATATATGGGCTAAAGCCACCGATGACGTCGCCAATGAAATGATGGAGGCCATGAAAAGCGCTCCTGTACTGGATGAAAAGGGCAAGCCTGTTCTGGGCGATGACGGCCGGCCTTTGGTGGCTGAAAGTCTGAATCCGATTTACATGATGGCCGATTCAGGGGCCCGTGGAAGTAAAGACCAGATGCGCCAGTTGGCTGGTATGCGGGGACTGATGGCCAAGCCTTCGGGAGAGATTATCGAAACACCGATCCAGGCCAATTTCCGGGAAGGGTTGTCTGTGTTGCAGTATTTTATCTCAACTCACGGTGCCCGCAAGGGACTTGCAGACACGGCATTGAAGACCGCCAATTCAGGTTACCTGACCAGGCGCCTGGCCGACGTTGCCCAGGATTGCACGATTACCGAGGTTGATTGCGGCACGATGGCAGGGGTAGAGGTGGAGCCCCTGATAGAAGGTGGAGAAGTAATTCAGCAACTAGGCGAAAGAATCCTTGGGCGCCATACCCTTGAAGACATTCTCGACCCCTTCACCGACAAGGTGTTGATCGAAGCCGGTACCGAAATTGATGAAAAGGCGGTTCGATTGATCGAAGATGCCGGAATCACAAAAGTTAAGATCAGGTCTGTGCTTACTTGCCAGACAAAATATGGTGTATGTGCAACCTGTTACGGGCGGGACCTTGCTCATGGTAACAGAGTGGAGATCGGACAGACCATCGGTATTCTGGCGGCCCAATCTATTGGCGAACCTGGAACACAGCTTACCATGCGTACATTCCATATTGGAGGTACGGCAAGTCGGAGGGTGGAACAGGCCGATATTCGCGCACGCACCGAAGGCACCATAAAGTTTATAGATCTTAAAGTGGTCAAGAGCGCTGAAAACCATCTGGTGGTAATGAATCGGCGTGGAGGAGAGTTTGCAATAGTCGGCAAGGCCGGGCGCGAGCGTGAGCGTTTTCCCGTTATCTACGGTGCGCACATCCTGGTTGAAGATGGTAAGAAAGTAAAACCTGGCGATTTGCTGGCAACATGGGATCCTTTTACCACACCGATTATAACCGAGGTAAGCGGAACGGTAAAATTCGGAGACCTGATTCCCGGCAAGACATTACAGGAAAAAGTAGACCCGGTCACAGGAAAATCGATCCGGACAGTTATGGAATCCAAAACAGCCGAAGAGCGCCCGCGGATTTCGATCAAAGGGCCCGATAATAAAACCGCCAAACTGCCCGGAGGATCAGGTTATGCTCGTTACACTTTGCCGGTTGAAGCAATCCTGATGGTGGAAGAAGGAGACGAGGTTTTGGCAGGCGATGTGATTGCCAAGCTGCCGCGGGCTACGACCAAAACCAAAGACATAACCGGTGGTTTGCCCCGGGTTGCCGAATTGTTTGAAGTTCGTAAACCTAAAGATGTCGCAGTGTTGAGTGAAATTGATGGTTATGTCTCGATCAGCAAGGCAACCCGCAAAGGTAAACAGAAGATCACTATTACACCGGCCGATGTGGGGGAAAAACGGGAATACCTGATTCCGCGTGGTAAACATATCAATGTGTATGACGGGGATTACGTCAAGGCAGGAGAACCCCTGGTCGGAGGAGCGGCAATTCCTCAGGATATCCTGCGAATCAAGGGCGAAGTGGCCTTGGCGCGATATCTGGTGGATGAAGTCCAGGAGGTTTACCGGCTTCAGGGAGTACGGATAAATGACAAGCATATCGAGGTCATTGTCCGGCAGATGATGAGGCGGGTAAAGGTACTCGATACAGGTGATACTGATTTTATAGCCGAAGAACAGGTTGATAAAATTACGTTTGAAGAAACCAACAGGAAAGTTGTTGCCCAGGGAGGCAAACCGGCGACGGCTGAACCACTTATTCTTGGGATTACCAAGGCTTCCCTGAGTACAGACAGTTTTATCTCGGCGGCGTCTTTCCAGGAAACTACAAAGGTTTTGACGGACGCATCTATTTCGGCTGCAGTTGATTACCTGAGGGGGCTTAAGGAAAACGTAATCATGGGCCGGCTGATTCCCGCCGGAACAGGCTTGTATAAATATCAAGGGATGGAAGTGGCCCAGGTTCAATAATTTTGCATAAAATACAGCTGAGCCGTAGTGTCTCCGGCGGATGAAAAAAGATTTCCAGGGGAAATAAAAGGCTTGACAATTTGGGCGGTTCTATATACACAATCGCTTTTTGTGTAGACGGCTCAATTTTGCTGTATCAAAGGCTCGAGAGGAAAATATGCCGACGATCAATCAGCTGGTTAGAAAAGGTAGAAAGAGAATTAAAAAGAAGACCAATACCCCGGCACTGAAAGGGGCACCCCAAAAACGGGGGGTGTGCACAAGAGTGTATACATCTACCCCTAAAAAGCCGAATTCAGCTCTGCGTAAGGTGGCAAGGGTAAGGCTGACTACAGGTATAGAAGTCACAGCCTACATCCCCGGGATAGGTCACAATCTGCAAGAACATTCGGTGGTGCTTGTTCGTGGAGGCCGTGTCAAGGACCTGCCAGGTGTGCGATACCATATTGTACGGGGTACCTTGGATACGTTGGGGGTTGAAGACCGACGTCAGGGAAGATCCAAGTATGGCGCAAAGAAACCCAAGTAGGGGTTGCGTCGGTAGATCCATTTTATTGATATAAATGATGGTGTAGCTTATGCCGAGAAGAAGAGAAGTTCCAGTACGTCCCATAATTCCGGATGCAAAATACAACAGCAAGCTGGTGGCTAAGTTTATTGCATCCATAATGCGGGACGGTAAAAAAAGTGTGGCTGAAAGGTTGCTGTACGGCGCTTTTGATATTATCGAACAAAAGACCAAAGAGCAGCCCCTGAAGATATTCGAAAGGGCTCTGGATAACGTTAAACCCGCCATAGAGGTAAAGTCTCGTCGTGTGGGTGGATCGACATATCAGGTGCCCACTGAAATTCGACCCTCCCGGCGTACTGCGCTCGGGATCAGATGGATTATTAATTACGCGCGAAGCCGCTCTGAAAAAGGATTTGCCGCCAAACTGGCAGCAGAATTGATGGATGCGGCTAACGGCCGTGGGGCGTCTATCAAGAAAAAGGAAGACACCCACAAAATGGCTGAGGCTAACAAGGCTTTTGCCCACTACAGGTGGTAGAAAGTTCGGCAGTTGGATTGAAGGTCGCGCGATAGGTTTTAAATCCACAGGCAAAACGGAATTTAAAACCTATCTTTTTGTCTAAGAGAAAGCCCGTTCAAGGGGAGGACAAGCGATGGCGAAGGAAAAGTTTGAGCGTAAGAAGCCGCATGTGAATGTAGGGACGATTGGACACATAGATCA
>JALVQM010000495.1 GCA_027025615.1 Desulfobacteraceae bacterium
CTTTCCCGCAGGCAGATAAAGATCAATTCAGAGAAAGTTACCATTGAAACCCGCGACCGGTTCCGGAGCCAGGACATCCTGGAGTCCCGCCAGCTTACCCGGCACGTGGATTATACCATCGACTACAACGCAGGCACGATTTACTTCAAAGAACCGATTTACAGCCGCAACCAGGACTTCAATCCGGTTTACATCGTGGTTGAATACGAAAGCAGCCAGGTCGACGCCCGGGCCTATAACTACGGCGGCCGGGCGGCGGTCAAAATCAACCATGGGAAAATACAACTTGGAACCACCTTTGTCCATGAAGGCCCGGAAAACGCTGAAGGTGACATGGCCGGCCTGGATGCTTCCCTTGAGCTGGCAAGGGGGATCAGGCTCAAAGCCGAGGTTGCCGGTTCACGAAAAAAAGAAAACGGAGTTTCCACATCCGGACAGGCTGCCCTGGCTGAAATTGAAACCACCAAAAAATCTTTTGATGCAAAGGTATACTTTCGGCACCTGGGAAAAGGGTTCGGCCTTGGCCAGCAGAACGGCTCGGAAGAAGCAACCCGCAAGTTCGGAGCCGACGCTGTCTACCGTTTCAGCCAGGATTTGTCAGCTTCAGCCAGACTCTGGCGCCAGGAAGTTCTCGACAGCGGAGCCATCAGGGATCACGCCGAGACCGAGCTGATTCTGAAAAAAGAATTCTACCGTCTGTCAACCGGTCTGAGCTTTACCCATGACCAGGCCGAAAATGGAGATAGCGACAGCTCCCTGCTGGCAACTTTCGGCGCCGATCGCAAGCTGATGAACAAGCGTCTTACCCTTAAGCTGGACCATGAGCAGGCCCTTTTCGGCTACGATGGCAGTTCTGATTTTCCGACCCGCACCATTATCGGTGCCGACTTCAAACTCACCCGCACCACAAGCCTGTTTGCTGACCAGGAATTAACCTGGGGCACGGACAAGAACACCCAAACCACCAGGGCCGGGCTGAAAGCCACACCATGGGAAGGCAGTCACCTGGGCACCAGTGTAAACCGCAGTCTCGATGAAAACGGAGACCGGGTCTTTGCAAGCCTGGGTCTGGATCAGACCTGGCGTATCACCGCCAACTGGACCCTTGAGGCCGGGCTGGAAAGGTCCCAGACTTTGCGGGACAATCATGGCCCCGCCTTTGACCCTGATGTTCCTCCGGCTTCAGGTTCGTCAGAGGATTTCACGGCCACAAACCTGGGAGCCGGTTACCAGGCCGAAGACTGGTCCTGGGCCGGCCGGATAGAAACCCGGCAAGGCGATGACCAGGACAAGTTTAACCTGACCACCGGTATCGGCGGCCAGGTACTACCGGGACTGGGATTGTCGGCCGGGCTGAAATACCGCCGGGAAAGCATCTCGGCCGGCACCAGGACCAACTCCGGTGATATGCGCCTGAGTGCTGCTTTTCGTCCTGGAAACGCCAGGTGGATAGTACTCGAACGCCTGGACTACATAGTGGAAAGCAACAAGGACCCAACTTCCGGCACCCAGAAAAGCCGCAAGCTGGTCAACAACCTCAACACCAACTGGCGGCCCCACGAAAAGCTTCAACTCGCTTTCCAATACGGCGCCAAGTACGTTTTGGCTACTTTCGACGACGCTGACTACCAGGGTTTCACAGATCTGATGGGTCTGGAAGTACGTTACGATATCGGCCGACGCTGGGACCTGGGTTGCCAGGCAAGCATGCTGCACGCCTGGAGCGCCGGCCAGTACGATTATGGCAGTGGGCTTTCGGTAGGCTACAGCCCGGCCAAAAACATATGGTTGAGCCTGGGCTACAATTTTTCAGGTTACCGGGATGATGATTTTTCAGGAGCCGATTACACTGCCCAGGGACCTTACCTCAAATTCCGTTTCAAGCTGGACCAGCAATCGGTCAGGGAGTTGGTCAACTGGTTCGTCCACGATTGATGGTTACCCGGGCATGCAATTATCTTGTACGGCATGCGGGCTGTTGAAACCGGACTGTCCCGCCATCATTGAGCCATCCGGCCGGATTCTCCCATTCGTATTGAACCCGGATTTTGCACTTCAAATACCTGAGGATTTCTCACGGATTGAACTTCACCTTTCGGGTGAAGGCACGGCCGGGAACAAATACATGCTAACTACGTAATAATTCAATTAAATTACTTTTTGTAGGCATTTGAAGTGCATAATCCGGGTTCAATCGTCAGGCGTTGTTCAGCTTAGCCTGGCCTTTTGTCAATTCAAGGACCGAACGGACTGTAGCGGCAAGGTCTTTGCGGGTCATCGGCTTGTAGATCAAGGCCTTGACTCCAGCTTTTAGAGCGTCTTCCTGATTGATCCGGTCACTGTAACCGGTACATATGATTACCGGCAGGTCCGGGCGCACGGCCATCATTTCAGATGCCAGGATATCCCCGGTCATGTGGGGCATGGTCATGTCACTTATTACCAGATCGAAACCGAGTGGATTTTCGCGAAAAAGCCTGAGAGCCTGATCACTTCCATTGGCCACGGTTACTTTATACCCCAGCCTTTCCAGCATCTGTTTGCCCATGGTTACCAGGGCCGGCTCATCATCGACAAACAGAATATGTTCGTTGCCTCCGACAACGGGCTGCTCATCGACTTTGCGCCTTTTTGTCCGCCTTTCGACAATCGGCAGGTAAACCTTGAAAACAGTACCCTTTCCAGGGGTGGAAGCAAC
>JALVQM010000496.1:0-5510 GCA_027025615.1 Desulfobacteraceae bacterium
ACTGGGCAGACTTGAATTCCGCCGGCCTGATCTGGTCAAGTTTCCATGTCTGGCTTTGGCGCTGCAGGCTTGCCGTGCCGGTGGCACACTGCCGGTGGTCATGAATGCGGCCAACGAGATTGGAGTGGCTGCTTTTTTGGATGGCAAGGTTACCTTTGACGGGATTGCCCGGGTTGTGGAACGCACCATGGAACTTCATACTCCGGTTGTTGCGCCGGGGCTGGATGACATCCTGGGAGCCGATGATTGGGCCCGCGGTATAGCGAGCCAACTGATAAATGAACTATGATGCGGGCTGCAGGGCAACACAGATATCGTGCTATTTGCTAAACCATCAGGGATGGGACTTTGAAAAAGCAAGAACTGGATGGTTTTGCAAAGAGTTCGAGATCAAGGCGACGCAAAGCCCGTGTGATGAGGCGTACCTGGTGTACGCCGCAGTCACAGCGGGCTGCAGGGCAACACAGATATCGTGCTATTTGCTAAACCATCAGGGATGGGACTTGTATGGGTACTAATATCTTCGCTTTCTGTATAGTCCTTGGAGTTCTGATATTTTTTCACGAACTGGGACACTTTCTTGTTGCCCGTCTATTTGGCGTGGGCGTGGAGAAATTTTCGCTTGGTTTCGGGCCCCGCATTTTCGGCAAAAAAATAGGCCGTACAGATTATCGCTTGTCGGCCATTCCCCTGGGGGGATATGTGAAAATGGTGGGGGATGAACCAGACCAGGACCTGCCCGAAGAAGATATCCCCTATGCATTTACCCACAAGCATGTCTTTAAGCGGATCATGATAGTGGCTGCCGGTCCGGCCTTCAACCTTTTCCTGGCAGCCTTGATATTCTGGGGCCTGTTTTGGACCCATGGTGAATTTGTTCTGGAGCCGGTTATCGGTGCAGTGACCCAGGGCGCCCCGGCTGATCGGGCAGGCTTGGAGCAAGGTGATCGTATCCTTGCCATCGATAACCAAGCCATAGAAAACTGGGAACAAATGGCCGGAATCATTTCCGGCAGCCAGGGGCGGGAGCTGGAAATCGAGGTTGAAAGACAGGGCGCAGTATTGAAGTTTGCAGTCAGGCCTGAAAAAACCGCAACCAAGAATATCTTTGGTGAGGATGTTGAAAGATGGGTCATCGGGATAACCTCAGGGGGACAGTACACTACCCGGCCAATGGGGGCCGTGGAGGCAGCCAAGGCCGGGGTGGTTCAAACCTGGGAGCTGTCCCGGCTGACCGTTATCAGCATTTTCAAGATCATCAAGGGTAGTGTTTCCAGCAAGACCCTGGGCGGGCCATTGATGATTGCCAAAATGGCCGGCCAGCAGGCAAAGGCCGGGGCTACCAGCCTGATCGCCTTTATAGCCTTTTTAAGTGTCAGTTTGGCGGTCCTGAATTTTTTACCGATTCCGGTTCTTGACGGCGGCCACCTGTTTTTTTTCATCATCGAGGCCATCATCGGCAAGCCGGTCAATACGCGTGTACGTGAAATTGCCCAGCAAGCTGGAATTTTTATCTTGATCTTGTTGATGATTTTCGTTTTCTATAATGACATCATGCAGCTTTTTTTCAACGCTTCATGACGGCCACCTTGTTTAAATTTCAAACCAACCCCGAAAGTTTTGCCAGAGGCAGTCATGCCATACCGAATTGAAATTGCATTAAAACCGGAGTTAATGGATGCCGAAGGGCAGGCCTTGCGTAAAAAAGCAGGCGATTATTTTGGCCTCCAGCTTGGTTCTGTGCGGACCATCAGCATTATTACCATCGACGCACCGCTAACCCAAAGCCAAGTGGAGCGTGTCCAGGATGAAATTTTCACCAACCCCGTCACCCAGTGGTCATCACTGGATCCATTGCCCCTGGATTTTGACTGGTGCATTTGGGTTGGCTATCGTCCGGGAGTCAAGGACAACGCCGGAGACACCGCCATTGAAGCCATGGCTGACCTGTTACAGGTCAATTTCAGTGATGATGACGCGGTATTTACTTCCAAGCGTTACTGCATCAAGGGTGATGGGCTTTCTGCTGAAACCATGGAGATGCTGGCAGCCGAACTGCTGGCAAACGATATTATCCAGCAATGGCGGATTTATAACCGCCAAATATGGAATCCTGACGAGGGTATCGGTTACATCCTGCCCAAGGTGCGCCTTGATCACCAGCCGACGTTGACAACAATTGCCATAGATTCTGACCAAACCCTGCAGAGGATTAGCGATGAACGTAACCTGGCTCTCAACCCGGCTGATATTCCAACCATCAGGTCCTATTTTCTTGATGAAAAAGTAGTTGCCCAGCGAAAGCAGGTGGGCCTGTCTGATCCTACCGATGTTGAGTTGGAATACATTTCCCAGGCTCGTAGTGATCATTGTAACCACAATACCTTCAGGGGTAAATTCTTTTACAGAAACCTGGCCACCGGCAAGGAGCAGATTGTGGACAACCTGTTCAAAACCTGCATCGAGTCGCCGACTTTGCAGCTCAAACAAAAGAAGCCATGGGTGATTTCCGTTCTTTGGGACAATGCCGGGGCGGCAGTTTTTGATGATGATAATTATTACGTAATCACCGGAGAGACCCACAACTCGCCTTCCAACATGGAAGCCTATGGCGGAGCCATAACCGGCATCGTCGGCATTTACCGGGACCCCATGGGAACCGGCAAAGGAGCGCGGTTGATCATGGGCAGCTACGGTTTTTGTGTTGGACCGCGGGATTATAAAGGGCCACTGAAGCCCAAGTTACACCCCCGCAGGCTTCTGGACGGGGTAATCGAAGGGGTCAGGGATGGAGGGAATAAAAGCGGTATTCCCACCCCCTTTGGCAATGTTTTGTTTCATCCCGGATATATGGGCAAATGCCTTGTTTTTGTGACCGCCCTGGGAATAATGCCCAGCCTTATAAAGGGTGAACCGGCAGAACAGAAGACGATTCTTCCAAATGACTTGGTTATCATGTGCGGCGGCCGGGTTGGTAAAGACGGAATTCACGGGGTTACCGCTTCGTCCGAGTCTTTTTCCGAGCATACCCCGGCGGGCCATGTTCAAATCGGCGACCCCTATACCCAGAAAAAGATGCACGATTTTCTCCTGGAGGCAAGAGATGAAGGCCTTATCCGTTTTATAACCGACAACGGCGGAGGCGGGTTGTCTTCTTCTGTGGGCGAAAGTGCTCGTTTCTCAAATGGATGCCATATTGAGCTTGAAAAAGTTCCCCTCAAGTACGAAGGGCTGGATCAATGGGAAATCTGGGTGTCCGAAAGCCAGGAACGGATGACAGTGGCCATTGCCCCTGAAAACAAGGATCGGTTTTTCGAGCTGGCTGCCAAGCACGCCGTTGAAGCAACTGTCATCGGAACATACAACGACAGTGGCAA
The DNA here is from genome assembly GCA_027025615.1 of Desulfobacteraceae bacterium. Classification (GTDB taxonomy): domain Bacteria; phylum Desulfobacterota; class Desulfobacteria; order Desulfobacterales; family Desulfosarcinaceae; genus JALVQM01. Next base: position 3,378 of record JALVQM010000496.1, read on the forward strand.
GCTTCATATCACCTACCAGGGGAAAACCTGTGCTTACGTGGACCTTGATTTGCTGACCGCAGGTTTTCCTCAATGGCAATTTGAAGCCCAATGGATACCCCCAGAGCAACGGGGAATGGTTGAGCCAGTCATCAGCCGGCCGTCAGATTTCAATCAACTCCTGCTGGATATCCTGGCTTCGCCCAATATTTGTTCCAAGGAATGGATCTGCCGCCAGTATGACCATGAAGTCCAGGGAACAAGTGTTATCAAGCCACTGGTGGGGGTCGAACGGGATGTTCCCAGTGACGCTGCGGTGCTCAGGCCGGTTTTGGAGTCTGAAAAAGGGCTTGCTTTTGCCCAGGCCTTGCTGCCCCATTACAGCAGAATTGATGCTTATCACATGACATCTTGTGTTATCGATGAGGCCGTCAGACGTGTGGTGGCGGTAGGGGCTGATCCGGACCGTATTGGCGGAGTGGATAATTTTTGTTGGCCGAATATTCAGTATCACCCTGAAAACAATCCGGATGGCAGATTCAAAGCTGCCCAGTTGGTTCGTTCATGCCGGTCATTGCGTCGCATGTGCCTTGACTATGGCATTCCGTTGCTTTCAGGCAAAGACTCAATGTACGTCGATGGACACCTGCCGGCCAGGTATGGAGAGCGCCACAAGGTCTCTGCCCTGGAGACCCTGCAATTTTCAACAACCAGCATTGTCGACAACGCCCAGCTGTGTGTTACCATGGACGCCAAGATGGCAGGTGACAGGGTTTACATTCTTGGTTTGACAGGTGATGAGCTGGGGGCCTCGGAATATTATGACTTTCTGGGATATGTCGGTTTGAACGTTCCCAGAGTGGATACCGTTTCCTTTATCAGGCTTTACCGCTGTCTTTATAACGCCGTCTGTCGCCAGCTGACAGCCTCAGTGCACGGGATATATAGGGGAGGATTAGGGGTTCATCTGTCCCTGGTGGCCATGGCCGGCAACTTGGGAATGAAGGTAGATCTGGGCAAAGTTCCCCGTAGCGCTGATTTGAGGGATGACAAGCTGCTTTTTTCCGAGTCAGCAGGTCGTTTCATAGTAACCGTTGCCCCAGAGGCAGCCGAGGCCTTTGAAGCTTGTTTCGACCATATGCCTCTGGCCTGGGTGGGAACTGTTGAAAAACAGCCACGCCTGGAGATTGTCGGCCTGGAAGGGCAGCTCCTTGTCGACTTGGGACTGGACAGCCTAAAAAGCGCCTGGAAAAGTACTTTCGGACACTTGGTGTAAAACCCAGTTGGGAGAATGTTCGCCATGAAAAAACAGGTCAACGCACTGGTTTTGACCGGTTACGGGCTCAACTGTGACCAGGAAACCGCATATGCCCTTGAAAAAGCCGGCGCCTGTGCCACAAAAGTTCATATCAACTCTCTTATTGACGGCTCGGTGAAACTGGATAATTTTCATCTGCTGGCTTTCATAGGTGGTTTTTCCTGGGGTGACGATCACGGGGGAGGAGTAATCCAGGCAGTTCGTATGCGAACCAATCTTGGAAGACAGTTGCTGTCCTTTATTGAGCAGGGCAAGCTCATTATCGGTATTTGCAATGGTTTCCAATGCCTGGTCAACCTGGGATTGTTGCCTGCAATAGCCCGGGATTACAGTAAGCGCACGGTGGCCTTGACATACAATGATTGTGGCAACTTCAGGAACGACTGGGTAAACCTCAAGATAAATTCCAAATCTCCGTGTGTTTTTACCCGGGGAATAGATTCGCTTGAGCTGCCTGTACGGCACGGTGAGGGAAAATTCGTTACAGCCCCTGACATCCTCGATAAATTATCTGCCGGCCGGCAGGTGGTCATGCGTTATGCCCGGGGAGACGGCAGCCCGGCTGCAGGAGCTTTCCCCTTTAATCCCAACGGTTCCCTTGATGATATAGCTGGAATTTGTGATCCCAGCGGCAGAATATTCGGTCTCATGCCACACCCAGAGGCCTATAACCACTGGACCAATCATCCCCATTGGACCAGGTTGAAAGAAGAATTGAAAAGAAAAAAAGAGCCTTTTCCGACTGCAATGACACCTGGTCTGAGGATTTTTAAAAACGCTGTCGATTATTTTTGAGAACTTTCTGATTTATTGATTGTCTTCTTTCTTTAAAACAT
>JALVQM010000496.1:5520-7379 GCA_027025615.1 Desulfobacteraceae bacterium
AATAACTTTTGATAAAAACGGGGATTAAGAATTTGGTCCGCTGCCGAAAAGACCAACCGCAGCGCTGGTTGTTTTCTGAAACGTTTTCTACCGCTTTCTTATTAAATTTCTTTGTATAACTATAAAATGTTTTTATAGTTGATCAGGCCCGTAATTAAGTTCAGGGTTACGAGAGCATCTGTATATATTGATGCCATCAGTATTATGTTTAATAAAAACAATAAAATATCAATGTACTCCCTGTTGTTGGGCAAGGCTGTCGAGCCTGGGTTGTTTTTTGGCATGATAATTGATTGTAGGGAAACCAGGAGGAGTTTTGCAATGTATTGGAAACGAGAAAACGGATTTACGCTTATTGAGCTGTCTGTGGTCATAGCCATAATATCAATATTGCTTTTGACTATTGTTCCACGCACCATGGCTTGGCTGAATGAGCAGGGTGTAAACCAGGCAGCCGACCAGATACGCAGCGATATCCAGCAGGCGCGCCTGATGGCTATTAACCAGCGTCAAAATTGCACCATTACTTTCAACAACCCCGGGGTGAACCAATATACGGTCAGCCTGACAAATAAAACCGTTGATCTTACCAGGTACAGGGGCGGAGTGGTTTTGATGGCGATCGGGCCCGACGGGATAGCTGCCTCTGCCGCGGTTACTTTCAACCGCCGTGGGCTTGCCAATGCGGCTCAGATATTTTTGACCAACGCCACCGGTCAAAACATATTCCGAATCCAGATTTCTTCTTCAGGCGGTGTAAGTGTACGTAACTGGGCTCAAAATGCCGGGATATGGAGATAATTTCAATGCATAATAATAATTTTTGTCCAGTAGCAACCAAAGGTCAATTGCTAAAAAGAATCCCTGATGCAGGATTCACGATTCTGGAATTGATGGTAGCCGTTTTTATCTCCATCATTATTTTGGGTGCCGTTTATGCCACCTATGCAGTCGAACAAAGGTCATACCTTAAACAACGGCTGATTGCCGATGTACAGCAAAATGTCAGGGGTACCATGCTTATCCTCCAGCGGCATATTCGGCTTGCCGGGACGGCCAACGCTGCCAACGGGATTGTCAATGTCAATTTGCTTGATATCAATGGAAACACCGACACAAATGGTTTTCCCTCCATCAGCCTGCAGGGTGATTTCGATCTGGATGGCAATGCCGATACTGCGGTGTTCAGGATTTACGATTTCATGGGCGATGGTTTCAACGATATGGGACTCAATTTCAACGGAGGTGGCACTCAGTTGCTGGCAGAAGGCATTCAGGCAATTGGATTGGCCTACGCTGTAGACGCAGATGGAAATGGTATCCTGGATACAATAGGTGCCGGCCCAAATCTTATATGGGCCATCGATTCGAACAATGATGGATTGCTGGATACCAATTTAGATGCCGATAACAACGGGCAGATAGATATTAACGATGATATCAATGGCGATGGAGTGATTAACCAGGCTGATGCGGCCATAAATCCTCCGCTGGCTTTGAACACCATCAGGATGGCCCAGATATGGGTTCTTGGTGAAAGCCAGCGCCAGGAAACCAAGGGAACCCTCGACACTAATTTCTACGTGGTGGGTCATCGGATTGTGCCTAATCCAAATACTAATCCTAATGGTTTCCAGGACCGTTTCAGACGAAGACTTATGACCAGTACAGTATTTTGCCGCAACTTATACTAAATGGCGGGAAGCGACCATGTTTACAAAAAATATGATTAAAAGACAGTCGGGATTCAGCCTCCTTGAACTTATGCTGGCCATTGCGATTTTTTCGGTTGGCGTTATGGCCGTGGGGACCATCCAGGTTAGATCCATCAAGACAACCGATACAGCCAAGTATGTGAC
>JALVQM010000496.1:7389-8208 GCA_027025615.1 Desulfobacteraceae bacterium
GTATGTGACCGAGGATCTTGCCTTTGCTTCGGCCATGCTGGAGCGCTTGGCAGCTCTTGATTACAATCATAATGACCTTGTTGATACTGATGGGGTGTACGATGACGATGGTGTCGGTGAGCTGGATAATCCTGACTACGTGCGTCAATTCGGCAAGTATACCGTAAGCTGGGAGGTGTTCGATAATTACATACCGGGGCCTCCGGCAATTCCGGCAAAGCGGATTACCTTGACTGTTACCTGGACCGGTGAGGGAGGCCAGACCCGGGTACATCGTTTCGAATATATCAAGGCTATAGACAATTAAAGGATATCCTGCTGGCTGAAAATGGTCATGGTAGAGATAGAGCTAAAAGGTGTTTGGAACAAATTATACAGAGGTGTCAAATGATATTAATTCGTGAATTACAAAACCAGGATGGAGCAGCCCTTGTAATAACCCTGCTTGTTTTGGTGGCGGTTACGATTCTGGGGATGGCTTCCATTAATACCAGTACGGTAGAAATGCAGGTCGTTCGCAATGACAGGGTTTACAGCATGAATTTCTATCGTGCCGAGGCCATGCTTCAGGAAGGTGCCGGTCTTTTGAAGCGTGAAGAACAATCCCGGCCGTACAACCTGGTGGACAGATACTTCAATTTCATGAAAGGTACAAGCAGCAAAAATTTTTCCCAGGTACAGATGGGAGATGTTAACAACTGGGACATTAATCCGGACGGAGGTTATGATAACTGCACTCCGTTTTCACTTGATAACCCAGCCAATCCAAATGGTTACATTTCTGCTGCATATTTGGGGCCGAGTACCGGGTTTTCCCTC
>JALVQM010000497.1 GCA_027025615.1 Desulfobacteraceae bacterium
TCTTACTCAGGACACCTTACCAATCCTAAAAAGACTCCGTATAATCTTTTTGCGGCCACAGACTATTCTACAAATGCCAGGGCGACACTGACTGCATGGTTCGATACCCGCTGGCCCAAGCATCCGGATTACGGCAAGCGCAAACCACGCTTTGCCTGCTGTTACATGTTCGCATCACCTTATGCCAGTGCTCCTATCAAGGCCATCAAGGACCAGGCCAAGATTCTCGGTTTCGATATAGGTCCGGACCAGGATGTGTCCCTGTTTGCCATCGACACCAAGAGCCAGATTTTGGCGTTGAAAGATTTCAAACCTGACGTGGTCTGGCACGGCAATACAACCATGTCTGTATCGGCCACCCTGAGGGATGCCTATGCCCTGGGACTGGGAGCCGATCACATAGTTAACCTGTGGGGATTCGATGAAAACCTGCCACGTTTGGCCGGCAAGGCCGCCGAGGGTGTGATGGCCGGCACGGTTTGTGCTTTTTACGGTGAAAATACTCCTCTGATGCCAAAGGTGGTGGAGTACGGCAAAAAGTATAACCCCGGTGTGCCCACCGAAAAACGCCTGATCCGGTCAATCCAGGCCTGGTCAAATGTCATGGCCCTCTGGGAAGCCATGAAACGAGCAGATAAAGCGGGCAAGCTGAACGGAGAGGGTATTGTCAAGCAGGGATTTGAAACCATGCGTGGTTTTGACCTTGGTCTTGGCGGCGCACCGCTTACCTATACTGCTACCGATCACCGCGTTTCCGGCCAGGTGCCGGTTTACGAGATCAGCGGAGGCAAATTCAAGCTGGTCAAGCGGGTAGACCTGAAAAAACGTTGGCCGAAAAAATGGGCCAATGAATGGATCGGTTGGTAGGAAGCATAAACGCCTGCAACCCATATCATTGCCCGGGAGGAAAGTCATTTTGTCTAGCCAAGAACCGATCTTGAAGATCAACAATATTGAGGTCAAATATCACGAGGTCATCCTCGTTATCAAAGGTGTCTCAATAGAAGTGCCCGAAGGTGGAATCGTGGCCCTGCTGGGAGCCAACGGTGCTGGTAAAAGTACTACTTTAAAGGCGGTTTCCGGCCTGTTGAAACACGAAGACGGCCGGGTGACCGATGGTTCCATCGAGTTCATGGGTCAGCGGATCGACCGCTTGGGGCCGGAGAAAATAGCCCGGATGGGAATTGTCCAGGTTATCGAAGGCCGCCGGGTTTTCGAGCACCTGACCGTCGAACAGAACCTGAAAGTCGGCGCCCACATGCGCAAACAGGGCCGTTCTATCAAGGAAGGCCTGGAGATGGTGTATCACTATTTCCCGCGCTTGCGTGAAAAGCGCAACGAGACAGCCGGATTCATCAGCGGTGGTGAACAGCAGATGACTGTTGTAGGCCGGGCCCTGATGACCCAGCCCAAGCTGATCATGCTTGATGAGCCATCAATGGGGCTGGCACCGAAATTGATCCATGAGATCTTCAAGATTATAACCAGGCTGAACAAAGAAGAGGGTATCTCAATTCTCTTGGTAGAGCAAAATGCCAAGTTGGCCCTCAACGTGGCACCCCATGCCTACGTGCTTGAAAACGGACGGATAGTTATGGATGACTCGGCTGAAAAGCTGCGTGAAAACCCGGACATCAAGGACTTTTACCTGGGCATGACTGATCTTGGAGGGCGTAAGAGCTTTCGTGATGTCAAGCATTACAAACGTCGCAAAAGATGGCTCGCATGACCCTTCCAAAAAACAAAGGGGGGACACCAATGTCGAAGAAAAGACTGTTTACGATCATATGCGCAATGGCGGTGGCTGTGGCCCTGGCCGGTTGTGCTGGCATGAGTGCCAAACCGACTGCAAAGAATTTCGTTGAGCCCAAGATAGAACTTGAAATGGTGGAAGTGGCCCATTACTGGGGCTGGTGGTACTTTTCCAAAAAGGTCAAACCGACCATGGGAACACCAGGCAATTACGGGGCACCCCTGGACTTGGCCTTTGTGTTCAACGTAACCAACCCCAACCCCTATCCGGTTCAGCTTGAAAATATAAAGTTTACCGTGGCCTTTGAAGAGTTTGATCTCAACACGGTAAATTCGACTGCCAGCCAGTGGATTCCACCCGGCAAGACCAACCAGATAAGGGTCCATGCCATGTTCGATGGCCGGCAATCACTGCTGAGCCTGCTGGTGACCGGTGGCTTCAAGCTGAAGAAAAAGACCGGTGCCGCCGGCCCGGGACCGGCCCTGAAACAACTGGCGGCCTGGTGGAAGGCAGCCCCGGAATACGGCTTTCCGATTTATGTAAAGGAAGGCGCAGCGGTTATCAATGCCGGTGATGTGAACCGGGTTGTAAGTTTTTCTGCAAAATTTCCTTGATTGTTTCAAGTTGAGTTAAAGACAACAGCTCCCCGGGCCCGGATTCCTGCGGCCCGGGAGAGCTTAAATGATATTTCTTTATCGACCGAACCGGTCCGGGAGTATTATGGCACTGTACGATTTTACCCTGTATGACGTTATTGCTCGCAACGCCCGACTTTGCGGCGGAAAGTGTGCTTGGATCGACAGCCACGACGGCCGGGAATTTAACTTTTCCCAGATCAGGCAAATGACCGACAGTCTGGCTGCCGCACTTGGCGCCAGGGGTATTTCCAAGGGCGACCGTATTGGTGTGGTAGCCCAGAATTGTGCTGCTTATTTCCTGGTTTACGGCGCTGCCGCTGCCCTGGGTGCCATTGTTCTGCCGGTTAACTGGCGGTTGTCGGAAGAAGAAGTTCAGTATTGTCTTAACGATTGCAGCCCAAAGTGTGTCTTTGCCGATGGTGATTACCGGCACCTGGTAAAAAACATGGCTTCGAAGCTGTCCTCGGTCGAACACCTGTTGGCACTGGACCAGGGTGATTCTGAATTTACGCCTTTTGATGCCCTCCTGGCAGAAGGCCGGGGAAAGATTTTACCTTCGGTCAGCAACTCTGACGACGGACTGGTAATTATCCATACCGCGGCGGTGGCCGGAAACCCCCGGGGAGCCCTGCTGAGCCACCGAAACGTTCTGCTTGCCGGTATGCATCTACTCAATTGTATGGGGGTCGATCATCGTGATGTTCATCTCAACCTGCTTCCCATGTTCCATGTAGCCGGCCTTTTCATGGCGGTTCATGTTTTCATGGCAGGCGGTCTTAATGTTAACATGAAAAAATTTGATGCCCCCAGAGCGGTCGAATTGATTGAATCCCACCAGGCATCGGTGATGTTTGATTTTACGCCCATACTGAATTCACTGCTGGAAGCCGGGCGGAAAAACAGCTCCGGCAGTCTGGACAGCCTTCAAAAGGTTATTGGGATTGACACACCCCAGACCATTGAACAGTACCAGAAGTTGACCGGGGGAACTTTTTTCTGCATGTACGGCCAGACGGAGACTTCCGCCTTGGCTACTATGGCTCCTTATGACCTTTGCCCGGGTTCGGCAGGCAGGCCTATTCCCATGGCTGTTGTGGAAGTTGTTGACGACCAGGACGAACCGGTGGACACTGGTCAGGTTGGTGAAATTGTCATGCGTGGTCCAATGGTTTTCAAGGGGTACTGGAATCTTCCCGAGGACAACAAAACAACTTTCCGCAACAACTGGCATCATACCGGCGATCTTGGCCGTTTCGATGAAAACGGGTTTCTCTGGTACGAAGGGCGTAAACCTGAAAAGGAACTCATAAAGCCTGGTGGTGAAAATGTATATCCGGCCGAGGTCGAAAAGGCTATCCTGGAACATCCGGCCGTCAGGCAGACAGTGGTTTTCGGGGTGCCTGATCCCAAATGGAAAGAAGGCATCAAGGCCGTATGTGTACTGGAAGATGGTAGCCCGCTTACGCCCGAAGAATTGATAGAATTTGTAGGTTCCAGAATAGCCCGTTACAAAAAACCCCAGTACGTGGAATTCGTTACAAATCTTCCTGCAACAGCCGCAGGCCAGATAGACCGGGCCAAGGTAAAAGAACTTTATGGTGGGCCGCAATCCTGACAGTATGAGATAACGATCAGGTCACTATATCCAACTTTCCATTATCGGCCAGCAGGTTGAACGGCTGAAAGATATTGTTCCCAAGTCCCATACATTTTCAAGGGACTCCGACAGGTATTTCTAAACCTGCTTAACAATGCCATTGGCGCCCTGGATGAAGTTGATGGAAGCAAAAAAGAGATCGGTATTGAAATACGGGAAGAAAACAGTTCAGCCCTGGTAGAAATTCATGCCAATGGCTGTGGAATACCGGAAGATATGCAGCCGTCGATTTCTGATCCGTTTTTCACAACCAAGGGGGAGGATAAAGGGACAGGACTGGTCCTGGCTATTGTCAATTCAATCCTACACAAACACAAGGCCGATATGAAATTAAGCTTAGATTTCAAAGCAGGAACCACTTTTACCCTTGTTTTCCCTGACCTGCCTGACTAATTACCCGTTTTGCCATCACACTTCCGGATGAATCGATGTCGTCCGGCGAAAAAAGCGGCTTGAGCCTGTTGCCCGGCAATGGGGCGCTATATAAATTCTCGTGTGACCCGGCGGTCTGGATTGATATCCACAGTCTTGTATTTCTATTTTCATTGTGTTTAAATAGAAGTATATTAAACTTTATTTTTGATTTCAAATCGCCGCAAGGAGAAAATGAAAATGGTCAGAACCGAAATTTCCCTATTTTTAAAAAACGAACCAGGACAATTGGCAAGTCTGGCCGAACTGCTTTCCAAAGATGGCATAAACATCGATGCCATGACAATCCAGGATGCCTCGGCCTATGTAAAAGAGCTTTTCAAAGCCAGGGGTAAATCCCTTAAGCGGATTGCCTCGGCGGCCAGTTACAACTCCATGCGCAAAGACTCATCCGAGTTTGCCTTGATCCGCCTTCTGGTAGCCGACGGGATGACCAATAAAGCCATAGACCTGCTTTCACGCAACGATTACGTTTTTGATATCATGCCGGTGATAGCTATCGAACTGGAAAATAGGCCCGGCGAGTTGGCCAAGGTGGCGGCCAAGTTTGGCGAGGAAGGGGTCAACATCAATTATGTTTACGGTTCTGTGTCTTCCCCGGAAGAAAAGTGTCTTTTTGTGTTCTGCCCGGAAGACATCGAGTTGGCGGCCAAAATATTCAAAGACTACTAAGGGCGCTTCCATCCCGGGTTTACGCCGGTCATGACAGGGGGCGGTTTTGCGACCGGCCCCTGTCTTTTCCCGGACAGAATGCCTATAACCTGCCGGATTGAAAAAGGGCTTTTTTCTCCTTCAGAGGCCATCCGGACCCGCCAAGTCGTAATACTTTGTGGCCTAAAGGTACTGGGGGATCAAAAGCAAGGCTACAGGTTAAGGCTTGCGCTTGTCCTTGAAGATGTTGTTGGAAATCACCACCCGCTGGATTTCAGAAGTTCCTTCGTAAATGGTAAAGACCCTTGCATCGCGATAGTAGCGCTCAACCGGATAATCGGTAGTAAAACCATAGCCGCCATGAATCTGGACGGCTTTTGCTGTGATCCGGTTGACCATCTCCGAGGCGAACAGCTTGGCCATGGAAGCTTGCATGGTATAACGCCTCCCGCTGTCTTTCATAGCCGCCGCTGAAAGCATCAACTGGCGGGCGGCTTCGATCTGGGTGGCCATGTCGGCTATCATCCAGCGCAGCCCCTGGAATTTGGAAATTTTTTGTCCGAACTGTTCTCTTTGTTTGGCATACTTGACCGATGCGTCAAAAGCTGCCTGTGCCACACCAACAGATTGGGCCGCAATACCGATCCTGCCGCCATCCAGGGCGGTCATGGCGATTTTGAAACCGTCGCCTTCTTCACCGAGCCGGTTTTCCGCCGGCACCCGGCAATTGTCGAAGATCAAATCAGTGGTATCAGATGCCCTCAGGCCCATCTTGTCTTCTTCACGGTCCACTATCAGACCCGGTGTGCCTTTTTCTACCAGAAAAGCGCTGATGCCCTTGTGGGCCTGTGAAGGATCGGTTTTGGCAGTGACGATAACCAGTTTGGAATTTTTGCCGGTCGTTATAAACCGTTTTGCTCCGTTTATTACATAATAGTCGCCGTCTTTTTCTGCCGTGGTTGACTGGCTTACCGGGTCTGAACCGGCATGAGGTTCGGTAAGGGCGAAGGCACCGATCCATTTGCCTGCGGCCAGTTTCTTAAGGTATTTCTTTTTTTGTTTTTCAGTTCCGTAACGAACGATGCTTTCACAAACTATGGAGTTGTGGACACTCATAACTACAGCGGTGGCCGCACAGGCGTAAGCAACCTCTGACAAGGCCAGGACGTAGCTGATGGAGTCGGCTCCTTCACCGCCGTACTCCACTGGAATCATCATTCCAAGCAAGCCCAATTCGGCCATTTTTTTCAGGTTAGCTGCCGGGAATTCTTTGGATTTGTCACGTTCAGCGGCCGTTGGCAATATCTCTTTGCGGGCAAACTCCCTTACCATGGACTGGATCATGAGCTGCTCGTCAGTTAGCTGATAGGCCATTGCGGTATTCCTTTCTATGGCACGGCTAAGGTCAATCCTGCTTCTCTTTTATGGGCTGTATATTACCACCAACATTTCCGTGGAGGTATCGCTCAGGTTTCGCATCTTGTGGCGGATGCCGGAATTGAAATGGAGGCAATCTCCCTGTTTGAGAACATTGACATGTTCACCGACTATCACCTCGATGGAACCGGTCAGAACGTAAACGAACTCTTCCCCTTCGTGCTGGTAGCCCACGCCCTCGTGTCGGGCTCCGGCCTCCACTTTTACCTTGAAGGCCTTGAGGTGCTTGTTTTCCGCCCCGGGGGTCAAGGTAGTGTAAGCATAATTTTCCGTGCGCTTGGTATAAGCCTTGACCCGGCTGTTTCGCTTGGATTCTTCCTGGCGCAGCAGGAATCCGGAGTCGATTTCCAGTGCTCTTGCGATTTGGAGCAAGGTGCCCACCGGGGGGCGCACCTTGCCCGATTCTATCTTTTTCAAGTAATCGACGGCAAAACCGGTCTCGTTGGCCAGGTTTTCATAAGACATCTTTTTTTCCAGGCGCACCTTTCGGATGGTTTTGCCCACCTGGGTCAATTCACTGGACTTTTTTCTGGGCATGATATCCACCTCGTGTATCAGGGCCGGCGGCCGCAGTCCGGACCGCCGGCAAGAACGAATCAAGAGTAATCGTAAAAGCCCTTGCCGGTTTTTCTTCCCAGCCAGCCGGCTTCAACGTATTTGCGCAGCAGCGGGCAGGGCCGGTACTTGGGATCCTTGAACCCCTCGTAAAGGGTTTCCATGATGGCAAGGCAGGTATCCAGTCCGATCAGGTCGGCCAGGGCCAGGGGCCCCATGGGATGGTTCATGCCAAGCTTCATTACCGTGTCTATGGCTTCCCGGCTGCCCACTCCGTGATAAAGAGCAAAAACGGCCTCGTTGATCATCGGCAGCAGGATCCGGTTGGCGATAAAACCGGGGAAATCGCTGGCCTCGGCAGGAGTCTTTCCGAATTTTTCCGCCAGTTCCCAGGTAATCTTGAAGGTTTCGTCTGAGGTGGCCAGTCCTCGGATTACCTCCACCAATTTCATAACCGGTACCGGGTTCATGAAATGCATACCGATTACCTTGTCAGGCCGGCCGGTCTGGGAGGCAATTCTGCCGATGGGAATCGAAGAGGTGTTGGTAGATAAAATTACTTCCGGACGACAAATATCATCCAGGTTCCTGAAGATCTGAAATTTCAGATCCTGTCTTTCGGTGGCGGCTTCCACAACGAAGTCAGCATCGGCCATATCCTTGATATCAGTGCTGGTCTTGATCCGGTTGATTATGGCGTCTTTTTCGGCGGCGTCCAGTTTGCCTTTTGCAACGCTGCGTTCCAGGATCTTGGTGATGGAAGAAAGTCCGCGCTGAACAAATTCATCGCTGATATCGTTCATGATGACATTTAAGCCACTGGCGGCCGCAACCTGGGCGATACCGCTTCCCATCTGTCCCGCACCGATTACACCAAATGTTTTGATTTCCATATTAAGACTCCTTCTTGATTATGAAATTAAATACTGTAGTCATTATTGCCTCTTAACCACAAGGGCCACCGCTTCACCGCCACCCAGGCAGAGGGAAGCCAGGCCTAGATGTTTATCCTGGCGGATCATTTCATAAAGCAGGGTGACCAGTACCCGGCAGCCGCTTGCGCCGATAGGGTGGCCCAG
>JALVQM010000498.1 GCA_027025615.1 Desulfobacteraceae bacterium
GGCTTCATCAGGTAGTCGAAAGCACCTAATTTCATTCCCTTGATGGCGGTTTCCACAGTTGCGTTGCCCGTAAGCATGATAACTTCAGTCAACGGCTTACGTTCCTTGATGGTTCGGAGAACTTCAATACCGTTGGTATCAGGCATAAGCACGTCCAGAATAACAACATCGAAATTTTGAGATGTAACCAGGTCAATGGCCTGCCGACCGTTGAATGCCGTCATAACATCATATTCACGTAATGTTAATCGTTCGCCGAGGGATTCGGCAAAATCTTTTTCATCGTCTACAATCAATACTCTTGTATTCATGAAATACCTCCTTGGAAAGGGGGTGTCAAAAAGGGTGTTTTGTCAGTTGTTAAAGGCTGCTTGTTACAACTGGCTATCGTCGGTGTCTTTGATGATTATAGCAAAACAATTGTCTTTAATGTAAGGCAAAAATTCAGCATTGGCCAGTTGCAAAAGCCTTTGGTATTCAGGTTGCAGATCATCCCGGCTGGCGGGAAGCAGTTCTCCCCTGAGGCCTGTAAAATCTATCCGGGCTCCCGGTTCGGCTTTCCTGGCAGCCAACTTTATTTTTTTGTCATCGTTGGCCAACTCGATTGCAAGGCAGATAAACGACCATATAAACTGGTTTAGAAGAAAGGGACAAGTTGTAAGCTGGATACGTTCATTACAGCTTTCATATTCGACTACTGCTCCCCGGTAGGCAGTCAGCCGGTCCGTTATCTGGAGCATGAAATTCAGGCAGTCTCCCAATTCCACCTGGGACAAGGGGATGTCGACACTATGTGCCAGGCGATTCATATTGTTGGCCAGCAAATCGGCCCGCTGGATTTGCCGGGATATTCGTTCTGACAGGGATTTGATCTTATCTGGATCTAAAACGACTCGACCTTTTTGCGCCAAGCCGGCAAAGTCATCGAGCAGGCCGGCATTTTCCTTCATTATGGCCAGGATATTTTTGATTTCATGAGATATGGAAGCATTCATCTGTCCCATGAAACGCAAACCCGACTCCCCAAGTTCCCCCAAGCGGTTGCTCATTTCCAAGTTTCCTGCTGATTCTTATAAAATGATGTTTCAGCTGTTTGCCATGATTTTTTGCATGATCTTGATTAAGACATCGATATCCAAGGGTTTAGCCAGATAATTGTCATGACCGGCTTCGCTTGATCCGTAAAGGTAATCTTCATCTGAGCCATGGCCTGTAATAAACAGGAATTTCATTTCAGGCTGAATTTCCTGCAGCTTCTTTTTAAGTTCAATCCCGTTCATTTTGGGCATTTTTACATCCAGAACAGCGATGTCGTACTTTTTTTGTCTTGCCATTTCGATCGCCTGGTCGACATCCGCCGTCCATTCTGCTTCAATATTTCTGAAAACAAGGCGTTCAGCCAGTGTTTCTATGAACTCAATTTCATCATCGACAAGCAAGATCCGCATTTTTCTCTTTCCCCTCGGAGCTGTCAGCAGACTTTTTTGGCAAACGAACTGTAAATGTCGTTCCCTTGCCAACCTCGCTTTCAACCCTTATGGTTCCGCCTAATTCCTGAACAAGATTGTAGGTAATGGACAGCCCCAGGCCGGTTCCGCCTTTATCGGTTTTGGTTGAAAAAAAAGGTTCAAAGATTCGGTTGAGGTTGTCTGCATCGATTCCAGTACCATTGTCGCTGATTATTATTTCAACCTCGTTGCTGCCTGCATCCCGGACCTTGATTAATATAATGCCACAATTTGGTACGGCAGCAAAGGCATTGTTGATAATATTGAGCAGGATTTGCTGGAGCCGGTTGCGGGAAGTTACGATGGGCGGTAAATCATCGGGAATGTCTAACTGAATGTTAAGACTGCGATATTCTGCTTCTTTACGAAGAAAACCAAGGACTTCTTCAACCACTTCTCCTATTGCCAGCGGTTCCGGCTTTGCGTCGTTTTCCCTTGAAAACCGCAATAATCTCCGGGTTATGGTAGCGCAGCGATTGACCGATTTCATGATGGAGTCCACCAGCTCCAAAAGACGTGTGTCTTTCTGGTACCTTGCCTGGATCTGGAAAAGGTCCTTTATCAAACCTGCTTTTTCGGCGATAATCGCCAGGGGATTATTGATTTCATGGGCTATTCCGGCCGCCAGGCGGCCGATGGAAGCCATCTTGTTGGCGTATTCAGCCTGGTGGAGACTTGCCAGGCGCTGCTTGTCCGCTTCATATAGTCGGCTTACCAGATAAGTTACCGAACTGATTACTACCAACAGGATGACAAAAACACTTGAGCCCAGGAACCATAAAATCTGAGTCTTGGTTTGATACCAGGGACTCATGAGTTGCTTTTTTTCTTTTATTACCATCAGGATCAATGGAGTGCCGGCGATGTAGCGATATCCAATGACAACCGGCAGACCACTTGGCTCTTTGCTCTGGTATACCCTTGTTTCAGGGGCCTGTGCAGGGATTTTCAATCCGATCTTATCCAGGATGTCACCATGGTACTTGGAAGGTGTCTGGAGAATGCCGTCATGGTTGAGCAAAAACACATCCCCGTGTCCCTCCACTTCCATCTGGGATAAAATTTGGCAGAATTTGTTGGTATCAATGGTGGCCCGGATGATGTAAAATCTATTGTCAGGCAGCTTTTTTTTGACGGCGATTACCAGGTG
>JALVQM010000499.1 GCA_027025615.1 Desulfobacteraceae bacterium
TTTCACGCTTGAGTGCTTTAATCCGGGGTTTGTTTTTTTGCTCCCCGTCAGTCACCAACCGTGCAGGTGGATATACATCCAGCTTGGGTTTGTTTCCGGTTTCCTTCAGGTTATTGAAAAATTCGATTTCGGCGCCCTTGACTTTTCCCCTGGCAACCGCATCTACCTGTTGTTGTTTCTTTTTGAGCAATTCTGCTTTCAGCTCGGACAACTCCTTTTCCAGCTTGCGGGGATCAAAAGGCGCCGGTGCTGTACCACGCCCGACCAGGATTCCCAGAATAAACATCCAAATAAGGATGAAAACAATCAGGGCTGTCCAGATTAAAAGATTTTTTCGGCTTATTCGGTAATCGGCAGATTGTTTTTGGGCCACTGTGGTATGTTTTCCCCATCAAAAGATGGTGTTTTATCTAACTTGTCTTTACAAACAAATGGCTGTCCAGACTGAAATTTACCAAGATCGAATTACATCCTGGATGGAGCATTTACCCCCAGCAATCTCAATCCATTGTGAATTACCAGTTTAACAGCACTTACCAGGTAAAGCCTGTTTGCAGTCACTTCCTGGTCAGTGGTAAGAACCCGGTGCTTGTTGTAATACGCATGGAATCTGGCTGCAAGCTCCATTAAAAAGAATGTGACCCGGTGAGGTTCCATACGCTCGGCGGCTGTAGCCACCACCTCAGGGTATCGGGCCAAGGCCTTAATCAGGGCAAGTTCTTCCGGTGTATCCAACTGCTTGACTGCAGCTGGATCGGGCCCTGGAGGCTTAAGTCCCCTTTCAACCGCCTTGGACATAATGCTCGAGATACGTGCATGAACATACTGGACATAGTAAACCGGGTTGTCGTTTGATTTTTGCTTGGCAAGTTCCAAATCGAAATCAAGAGGGCTGTTGGTATCCCGGCTAAGAAAAATGAAGCGTGCGGCATCGGTTCCAACCTCATCAATCACGTCAGCCAGGGTAACAAATTCGCCCGCCCTGGTAGACATGGCCACCGGCTTGCCGGCACGCAGCAGGTTGACCAGCTGGACCAGGATCACCTTGAACTGATCCCGGCGATGGCCCATGGCTTCAACCGCTGCAGTCAATCGGGGAATATAACCGTGGTGATCGGCACCCCAGACATCGATTACTGTTTCAAAGCCCCGCTCGAATTTATTCTGATGATAGGCGATATCCGATGCAAAATATGTCGGCTGTCCATTGGCCCTTACTACCACCCGGTCCTTTTCATCACCGTATGAACTCGTTTTGAACCACAGGGCATTGTCCTTGGAATATATTACCCCCTGTTGCCGCAGTTGGGCAATGATCCGGTCATACTGTCCACTATCGTATAGGCTCTGTTCGCTGAACCACTGGTCGAAGACCACACCGAAACGTTCCAAATCTGAACGAATGCCGTTTATAATTTTTTCGGTAGCATAGCGGGCGCATTCCATCACCGTATCAGATTTATCTTCCACGAAAAACCGCTTTCCCCGGGTTTCAAGTATTTCCCGGGCAATTTCCCTGATATAATCACCCTGGTAACAATCGTTCGGAAAATCGACCCGGCGGCCGGTCAACTCAGCTCCCCGCAGCCAGACCGAACGGCCAAGAGTCTGGATTTGGCGGCCGGAATCATTTATGTAATACTCCTTCTGAACGTTGAAACCGCAATATGACAACAGGTTGGCAACGGCGTCTCCCACGGCGGCGCCCCGGCCATGGCCCACATGCAGGGGACCGGTCGGATTGGAACTTACAAACTCGACCTGAACCTTGCGGCCATGGCCCAAATCACTGGCGCCGTAAGCCAGACCCTGGCGATGGACTTTTTCCAATACCGGATACCATGCTTCAGGCTTTAGGTAAAAGTTGATAAACCCCGGCCCGGCGATCTCAACCTTGGCAAACAGGCCCTCTTCATCAGTCAAGTTGTCCACAATCGCCCTGGCGATTTTACGGGGAGCCATTTTTTGCTGCCGGGCAGACACCATTGCAAAATTAGTTGCAAAATCCCCATTTTGCGTGTTTTTAGGGGTTTCAAGTTCAATTTCGGGTAAATCAGTGCTGGTCAGTTCCCCCTTGGCGGCAGCAACCCGGGCAGCATTTAAAATCGATTCCCTAATCCTGGATTTCATCAGTCAGTCTCTTTTCCGGACAGCCCAATTTGGACACAAGCCACAACATCAGATAATCATAAGATATTTTTAACAATTATTATTTATCAACCTGAAACGATCAACTTAGGTCATAGATATTTTTGCTTACTAAGTCAAGCTGGATCGGCCGCCTATATTTCCCTTGACTGTTACGTCTCGATAACTTAAAAAGGCGACGATTACCGCAGGCAGAAGCCTGCCGGCAACAGGCATGCATAACTTTAGACAACAGTTACCCGCCACAACACGACCACGAAGGTCTTACCGGTGCGCAACCTTACAGCCCTTCGTGGTTTTTTTGTATCAAGCGCACCTCCCCGGGTTTCCAATCAGGAATGAGGAGGTAAAAATGCTCACAACCATCCAACGGACTTCTATTGTTCTGCTGCTTGCGGGATTGTTCCTGGCATCACCGGCACTGGCTCATTTTGGAATGATTATTCCCAGTGACGAAATAATCTCCCAGGGTGAAAACCGGACAGTGTCCCTCCAGCTCAGTTTTTCCCATCCCTTTGAAAAGACAGGTATGCAAATGGCCAAGCCCAAAGCTTTTGGGGTAATGTACAATGGGAAAAAGCTTGACCTGGCCACGAAACTGAAACCGATAAAAGTAATGGGACACAGCGCCTGGAAAACCGATTATAAATTCAGGCGTCCCGGGGTCTACTCTTTTTATACAGAGCCGGTCCCATACTGGGAACCGGCTGAGGATTGCTATATCGTCCATTACACCAAAACAATTGTGGCGGCCTTTGGTTCAGAAGAAGGCTGGGATCAACCGGTAGGGCTCAAAACTGAAATTGTTCCCCTTACACGTCCTTTCGGACTTTATGCCGGAAACGTCTTTCGGGGGCAGGTTCTGCTCAACGGCAAACCTGCAGCCGGCTGTGACGTGGAAGTCGAATTTTACAATAAATCCGGAAAAATCAAAGCTCCCAATGATTACATGGTGACCCAGGTTGTAAAAACAGACTCCAATGGAATATTCAGCTTTGCCCCGCCGGCAGCCGGATGGTGGGGTTTTGCCGGCTTGAACACTTCCGACAAGCCCAAAAATTACCAGGGCAAACCAAAAGACGTGGAGCTGGGTGCGGTGCTTTGGGTAAAATTCATACCCTGGCCGGGCAAATAACAGAAAGGCTGACCCAAGATGCACATATCCGAAGGCATATTGTCAGCTCCGGTGCTGGCAGCAGGGGCAGCGGCTGCTGCTGCCGGCACTATAGCCGGATTGAAAAAACTCGACACCGAACATATTGCCGAAGCAGGAATCCTGGCGGCAGCCTTTTTCGTTGCCTCCCTGATTCATGTTCCGATAGGCCCTTCTAGCGTCCATCTTATCATGAACGGTATCATCGGGCTAATCTTGGGATGGGCTGCCTTCCCGGTCATACTGGTGGCCCTGCTGCTCCAGGCGGTTTTTTTCCAGTTCGGGGGTCTGACAACCCTGGGAGTCAATACCTGCGTTATGGCCTATCCGGCAGTAATAGCAGGGATGATTACCCGTCCTTTTATTTTCCGCAATGACCCGCTTGCCAGGATTGCTTCTTTTTCCTGCGGGGTCCTGGCAATTTTATTGAGTGCCGTGATTGCCGGAGCAGCCCTCATGGCAACAGAAAAGGGTTTTCTGAACGTCACCCTGATGATTATGGCGGCCCATCTGCCGGTAATGATAATCGAGGGCATAATTACTCTTTTCGGAGTTGCATTTCTCAAAAAAGTACAACCGGAGTTGCTCGGTAACTTTCAGGACCGCCGCCAAACAGACAAGGGGAAAAAATGAAACATGGATCTGTTTTAAAACGATCTTTGGAAAGCTGCGGCCGGCCTGTCCAATGGACGCTTGTCCTGGTCTTGGCGCTGGTTTTAGTATCACATGCCAAAACCGCCCATGCCCACAAGGTAACCATTTTTGCCTGGGTGGAAGGAAACCACATCTATACCGAAAGCCAATTCAGCGGCGGTCGCAAAGTCAACAACGGGAAAATCCAGGTCTTCGACAACAAGGGCAAGTTGCTGCTGGAAGGATCCACAGATGCCAAGGGTAATTTTGCCTTTGATGTGCCCAAAATCTGCGACTTGAAAATCGTTTTAAAAGCCGGAATGGGGCACCAGAACCACTGGATCGTGCCTGAGGCGGAAATACGCGAAGCCGCCGGCCTGCCCCGGCAGGGGCCAAAAGAGGATATTTCTGAAAACGCCGTCGCTCCTGCCGGCCCACCAGCTCCGGCCGCCACTCTTTCACCAGAGCTTGAAAAAAAACTTGAACAAATCTTGGACCGCAAACTACACCCCCTGGTCCGACAATTGGCCGAACTGCAGAACAGGGGCCCAAACCTTCAGGATATCTTGGGTGGCATCGGTTATATCCTTGGGCTGGTGGGACTGGGCGCCTATATCAGGTTCCGCAGACAAGCGAAGGCAGGCGACAAATGACCGAGGAAGTATTTGCCCTGGGCAACAGCCCCCTGCATCGCACCGCCCCGCTAATCAGAGTGACCCTGGCAATAGTATATTGCACCCTGGTTGCCCTGCTAAACCAAACAGATGCGATCGTAGCGGCCCTGTGCTTTTCGATTGTCTTTGCCATTACCGCCCGCCTTGCACCAGGCCGTGTTCTACTCCACCTGGCATGGGCCCTGGGTTTTCTGGTGTTTTTATGGCTGGTCCTGCCATGGTCCCTTGCCGGGCCAGCACTTTTTTCCCTGGGGCCTGTAACGATTTCAAAACCTGGAGTAGAACTTTGCCTGCGGATAACCCTCAAATCGGTTTCTATCCTGGTAGCCATGATGGCCCTGCTGGCGACCATGCGGGTAGCAGAACTGGGAAAGGCCCTGGGCAAGTTAGGCCTGCCCCCCAAGCTTGTCCAGCTATTGCTGCTCGCTTATCGTTACCTTTTCGTTCTGGAACAGGAATATCGCCGCCTTTACCGGGCGGCCAGAATACGTAGTTTCACCCCCCGCACCAACCTGCATACCTACCGCACTTTTGCTTACCTGGCGGCCATGCTGCTGGTACGGGCAGTTCACCGGGCCAAGAGGGTGCACCAGGCCATGGTTTGCCGTGGATTTAACGGCTCTTTCCACAGCCTCCAGATCTACCGCCCAACAGCCTGGAACCAGGTCCTACTGGTGGCGGGCAGTGCCATCTGTCTCTGCCTCGTGCTCTTGGAAATCCTGATCTGACTTGCCAAGGCATAAACCCCGTGATAGACCCGTGGCTACGAACTGGACTTTTGTTTACCTGAGTCGGGTAACATTTTTTGTACACCCTTTTTGCGAATTTATCATGAATGAGACTTCAACCACCTCCAGCAACAGTGAACCCGTAATCAGGCTGGAAGCTGTCTGTTTCAGGTACCCGGGCGGCCCCCTGGTATTGGACAACCTGAACTTCGAGGTTTTTCAAAATGATCGAATCGGGCTTGTAGCTCCTAACGGAAGCGGTAAAACAACCCTTTTCCACCTGATCATGGGACTGGTAAAACCGGAATCCGGCCGCATCAAAGCCTTCGGCCGGATTCTGGCCAACGAACAGGATTTTACCATGGTCAGGAGGCGTATCGGATTGTTGTTCCAAGACGCAGATGACCAGCTGTTCAGTCCCACCGTGCTGGAAGACGTTGCTTTCGGCCCCCTCAACCTTGGTAAAAGCCGAACCGAAGCCAAACAAATTTCCCGCAGGACCTTGGCTTTTCTCGGCCTTGAAGGTTTTGAAGACAGGGTGACAATCAAGCTTTCCGGCGGAGAAAAACGCCTTGTCTCTCTGGCCACGGTCCTGGCCATGCAACCGGAAGTTCTGCTGTTGGATGAGCCAACAACCGGACTGGACAATGACACCCGCAATACATTGATCCGGGTACTGCAGCAACTGGAAATGACCATGGTGGTAATTTCACATGATTTCGACTTCCTGGACCAAGTCACCCGGCGGATCTTTACCCTTGAAAACGGTAAAATCCTGACCGACGAACAGGTACACTTTCACGTCCATCGCCATGCCCATAAAATGGGCAAGGCACCCCACCGCCACCATTAAAGGCCATGGTCCTGCCACGGACCAGTCATTAACGATGAGCAAGGATACGGTCAAAACAGGCTCCAAAAAATCGCCTCACCGCCGCCAGGTTAACAACAGCCCCAGGCTGGTGGTTGCCCTTGTCCTGGCAGCGCTCATGACCATCGCAGCCATGGTCAGCCTGGAAAATATCACCTTTGAAATTCTTGCCCGCAAACTGTTTTTACCCCTGGCCAGGCTGATAATCCTGATTTCCATAGGGCTGGCGGCCGGGCAACTGGTAGAAGCCCTGGGCTGGACCAAACGCCTGGCAGCCTTGTCAACCCCTTTGCTTTCTTTCGGCCGTTTAGGCCCTCATTGCAGTGCTGCTTTTACTGCTGCATTTTTTTCCGGCACAACCGCCAACGCAATGCTGCTGGAATTTTACCGCAGCGGCAGAATAACCAGGCGGCAGGTTTTTGTCGCCAACCTGATCAACCAGGTTCCAGCCTATTTTCTGCATCTGCCTACAACGGTTTTTATCGTCCTGCCCCTGACCGGAAAAGCAGGAGCAGCCTACTTCGTCCTTACTTTCGCAGCCCTGCTACTACGGACCATATTCGTTCTGGCCTATGGAAGGTTTTTCCTGGCGCCGTCGCTGCCCGGTGCCCAAAAAACAGGTAACCGATACCCAACAGGCAAAAAGCCTGCAGGCCTGGACCGGCATACTTTCATCAGGCGCCTGGCAGCCCGCCTTGCAGCGGTAATAACCTATGTTATCCCGATCTACGCTGCTGTTTTCGTTGTAACAGCCAGCGGCGGATTCGCCCTTGCCCGCCGGTGGCTGGCCCACTTTTTAACCGATCGTTTCGTGCCGGTGGAAGCCTTGTCTCTGGTGATAGTCGGCTTTGCGGCCGAGTTCACTTCAGGTTTTGCCACCGCCGGAGCACTAATGCATTCCGGGGTTTTAAACGTTAAACAGGCTACCCTGGCCCTGCTGGCCGGAAACATAATCGCTTTTCCCATCCGGGCCCTGCGCCACCAACTACCACGCCTGATGGGCATCTTCGCTCCCCGGATGGGTCTCCAGATCCTTTTCCTGGGGCAAGGCCTGCGCATAGCCAGCCTGGTACTGGTTGGCTTTGGATACTGGCTGCTGGGATAAAATCCACCCCTCAAAAAAACACAAAGCGCCGGCCGGACAAGTCCGCTGGCGCTTGGGAAATCTTTTAAATTTCAAGTTACCGCTTCTAGGGATGTTCCCTTTCCATGTCCCTTAACTCGGAATGCAATCTTTCCGCGTTCTGGCGTACGTAATCACGCACTTTGCTGTCGAGCTCCCTGTAATTGTCCAGGGTTTCCTTGAATGCCTCAAGATCAAGCTTGCAAAGAGCAAACAAAGTGCCGTCATCAGGGTCGACCCAGTGATCGACTATGGTGGCACCGTGCAGGGTGGCCTTGGTGAAAGATTTTAAAGCCTGCTCCACGTGCTGCTCCTCACTTGAAGCCGACATGTCACCTGCAGTGGTGGAAGCCATGTAGTCCTTGGCCAGTGCAGCCACGTATGTTTCCAGCACTTTGGCCACTTCAACCCTGGCACGATTATCGGCAGTCGCCCGGAGCAAAGCTCTGTTCTTTATCCCAGAGGCGAGACCAACCCCATAAAAAACTTTGCCCTCATCTTCATCAAATGCCCCACTGCCCTTCCATACCCACTTGGGGCCCTTCATGTGTTTTGTGGAACTGCATCCGGCCACCATGACCAGGCAACCCAACACGGCAATCAAGATCAGCAAGGCTGGCTTATTTTTCATTCTGATCCTCCTTTTACTGCGTTTTATTGTGCTTTTTGTATTCTTCCATGACGCCCCTCATTTCCAACATGAAATCCTCCATTTCCCTGATTTCACGTTCCAGGTCGTCCATGCTATAAGGCCGCAGCTTGGTAATAATTTTCTTTTTAACTGGTTTTTTCTCAGGCTTG
>JALVQM010000500.1 GCA_027025615.1 Desulfobacteraceae bacterium
AGCATCTTTTGGAACTGCCCGAACGCCTTACCGCCCGTGAACGCCTGCTTCTCATTCGAAAGTTGATTGTACGACCTGGCCCCTTCGATAAAAAGGAACATACGCCAGTAACGATCGGCTTCTTCTTCATAAACATACCCCTTACCGTCAAACGTATCGATGGGTGTCATCACCTGGCGCTTAAGGTCTGCTCCGGAAACGCCGGCAAGTTTTGAACGGATATGATCCGTTACCCGTTTTATGTTCTTGGTTAGTTCCGGTACGTTCTTAAAAATTTTGTGATTGATTATCTGCAACAGGTAATTCGGCTTGTCGGCCTCCTTTGTCTCAACTCTGTATGTAGTGTTGATTAATCCGTCACCGAAAACCTTGGCATTGTCAAAAGTACCTTCGATCTTAAACTGACCTACTATTTTTTTAATATCTTCACTCATTTTAATGTTTGTTTTTAGTTTTAACAACTACAAATTTATCATTTCTTTTCACTACTCCTAATCCATTGACTATTTTTGTAAAAAACAGATTCGTTCGTAACATGATATTACCTCCGGAAAAAGACCCTATGGGCAGTGCCATGCTCGACTACCTCAGTGGCAAGCACGATGAGAACATAACTGTAAGGTCAGACATATCGGAAAATGACATTATCCCCGTAAACTATCTTTTCCGTAGTTTCGGACAGATGCCTGAGATAGAACAGAAAGCTCTCCTGCTTTGCAAAGGACGCATCCTCGACATCGGGGCCGGAAGCGGTTCTCACAGCTTGCACCTGCAAAAAAAAGGCCATGATGTCACTGCTCTCGACATCTCTGAAAATGCCTGTAGCTGTTGCCTACAACGTGGTGTGAAGAGAGTGGTGAACACAGATATAATGCAATACACCCCTGAAACAAAATTCGACACCATTTTGCTGATGATGAACGGTATCGGTTTTACAGGCACCATTGCCGGCCTCAACACATTCCTGAAAAAAGCAAAACATCTTCTGTATCCGGGCGGGCAGATACTTCTCGACAGCTCCGACATAAGTTACATGTTTGAAGATGATGACGAAAAAATAATCGAAATTTATAACGATCCCAATGGGCCGTACTATGGTGAGGTAACATACATTATGCAGTACAAAAACATCTCAGGCCGCCCTTTCAAATGGCTCTTCATTGCCCCTGCCCTATTGGAAGATAAAGCCCGGGAATACGGATATGATTTTAAACTTTTACATCGAGGGAAAAACCACGATTACCTTGCCCGGCTAACCCTCAGGTATTAACCTTTTACCAACACGCTGTTATTTTTGACTAAAACACTACCCAAACACTTAAAAAATGTGTATTTTTACAGATGTTATCAGGATGGCACATTCCCATAAAAAGGAAACTATTATACCTCTTGTTACGTATAAACAGAAAAAACCATAGCTATGAAAAATATTTACACATTTTTGATCGGGATATTTATACTTTTTTCAGGTACAAATATTAATGCACAAACATTTAATCCTGCAAGAGGGGCAACTGGAGTTACTGTGTCCCCAATCATTACTATCACATTTTCATCCGGAAGTACTGTTGATTATGGATCAGGAAATTCCATTGTAGTAGGTAAATCCTGGAATACTGGGGACTATATTGAACTAAAAACAGGGCCAAGACCATCTAGGGATTCAAGGCTTACAATTGTTAATGATACCGTTGTAACTATTGATTTATCAAATGATCAATTAGATTACAACACAGAATATTTTGTTAGTTCAATGGATCATGATGTTATTGTTGTAGATGGCAATGGATGGGACAACCTATATGATGACACATATTATAGATTTACAACAGAACAAGCACCTGTCCCGCCTGCAATTTCTACGTATGATCCAACACAAAATGCAACTGATGTTCCGATTAATAAAACATTGAAATTAACATTTGACCAAAAAATTGAGTTCAATCCTTCAAATACTATCTATCAGGTAAAGATTTATGATTCAAATGATATTTTATTCGAAAAATACGACATACAAAATGGCTCTGCCGATCCGGAACTATCGTTATCAAATGACTCTTTAAGCCTTATTATCGATCCTGCTACCAGTTTCGATACTTTAACAACATACTATGTGCTTATCGATTCCGCAGCTGTGCAGGCAAAAGATGACGGAACAGCATTTGGGGGTATAAGTTCATCGTCAGGCTGGTCATTTACCACCGCCCCTGCTCCAAAGGTTAGTTCATATGAGCCTAATCCGGGAACTACTGACGTGCCGGTCAACAAAACATTGAATTTAACATTTGACAAGAAAATTGAGTTCAACCCATCAAGTACTATCTATCAGGTAAAAATTTATGATTCAAATGATATTTTATTCGAAAAATACGACATACAAAATGGCTCTGCCGATCCGGAACTATCGTTATCAAATGACTCTCTAAGCCTTATTATCGATCCTGCTACCAGCTTCGATACTTTAACAACATACTATGTGCTCATTGATTCTGCTGCTGTGCAGGCAAAGGGTGTTGTGACCGCATTTGGGGGCATAAGTTCATCATCCGAATGGACATTTACCACCGCCCCTGCTCCAAAGGTTAGCACATATGATCCTACACCGGGAGCCACCAACGTGCCAATTGATAAAACTTTAGTTTTAACTTTTGATCAA
>JALVQM010000501.1 GCA_027025615.1 Desulfobacteraceae bacterium
ACGACCATTTGAGGTCTTTGCCACAATTGGCAAGTCGGGCCGTTCCACCACCGCCAAGACAGAGGCCATCGGTCGCTTGGTTTCCCTGGCCCTGCGTTCCGGGGTGGAAGTTTCAGAGATAGTGGATCAGCTTAAAGGTATCGGTGGCGAGCATCCTGTTTTCCAGGAGGGCGGCCTGGTGCTTTCCATCCCGGACGCCATAGCCCGGGTTCTGGAAAAGCACTACATCAAAGATGCCAATGGTTCAAATGGAGATATTTACAGCCTGAAAGGTGCCAAGTGCCCTGAGTGCGGCCAGAGCATCAGCTTCGAAGAGGGCTGCCAGACATGTCATTTTTGCGGTTTTACCCGCTGCGGCTAGTCCGGGGGCAAGCCCGGCTTGGTGTCAATTAAGGGCTGATCCATACAAAATCAGCCACGTCTTTGGGAAGTTTTTCGTCTCTGGTGGCCGGATAAATAGTTGCGAAAGGGGCCCGGGTACGTTTGAAGGCCCGGTCAGGAACTCCGAACTTCCGGTAGATATGGCCGTTTCCCAGGATAACCAACATCCTGCCGCCAGCCAGGTTTTCGGCTATGCTTTGAGCCATAATTTCCTCCCAGACACACTGGGCCGCGTAGAAATCCTCAAACCTGTCCCTGCCTTTCAGCTTGTGGGAATCGTATACCTTTTTGACATAGGCCCGGTGGTCCCGGTAGCCGTAGTCAATGGTTTCCGGAAGCTGGGCTTTTTCAGGCGGGCTCAGGTTGTCTATACCGCCCACGGCTATTTTGGCCGGGATGTGAAAAGCGATGTTGAGGGCCACAAGTTTCAGCTTTCTACGCTGGACCTCTTCCAGAACAGGGCGGTAAAGTTCGGCATCAAAACGCCAATTGGCGTACCAATGGGTCTTGCGCAGCAGTTGCTCCCAGGTCAATTTGCCGGCTGACCAAAGGTCGAGCACCTCCTGGTAGGGCCGGGCGAACATTTCCATGCCAACCACAAGGTTATGGTCACTGTCTGCAAGGGCCTTTAAAAGCCGTAGCTGTATCCTGTGATGAGAAAGTGAGGAGTGTTTTTCGCCGGAGTAAATGACCCTGGCAGGGGCAAGCCTGACAAGCAATTGGTCAAAAGTTATCCGGTCGCCGTTACTTTGGTCGATGATGGATTCGTTTTCTGCCGAAATGCCATGGGAGCTGGAAACGACAGTTGAACAGGCTGTGCAGCAGAATGCCAGTCCTGCCAGGATCGGGAGAATAAAAAATGGTTTCATCCGTTTTTCCCTGTGGGTTGATTGACACCTTGATGATGGTGAAGTAGACTCTGCCGGTATAGCAACAGTCATCTATCTTGTTGTAAGTTTTTAGGGATCATGGACCCTGGCGATGTCTTTATTCAGGCTTTAAACTTTTTATGAAATCATAAAGTTTGCTTCAGAACAATACGACAATGGTGCAACCCATGCGGATCGATGAAAATCCACTTTTTCGTAGAGCCCCGGTTCCCTGGTATGATTCGACCCTTGCCTGTATCCTGGTGGCTGTCGCCATGGCGGCTGTTATTTTCTTCACCCTGACCGGTGTGGTTGTAACTTTCGAGCAACCTGAATATCAGGGTTATGTCTGGGTGCCGTTGGTTGTTTTGACCCCGGCCCTGCTGGTCTTATTGACAACTATAGCCCGCCTGCTGCGCCGTCATCTGGCGAGATATTTTCAGGACCGGCCTTTGTGATTGAAACCGCCGGTTTCGCTCTGATCCTGGGACGAAAGAGCCTGGGGAGCAAACAGCCCGAGAGAAGTTTCGCCTTTAACCGCTTCTATCACCAGGCGGACAATTCCATATACAGCCTTGTAGATTCCCGGGGCCTTGCTTTCACGGCAGCCGGCGACATTGAGAACTTTGATTTTGTTTTCGGTCAACCAGTCGAATATCAGGCTGGCGGCGCTTTGCCGGTCATGGCGGATCAGGTTGACATGCAGTACTGGACGGCCGTGTTGCCTGGCCAGTTTCAATGTCAGGGCTGACCCTCCGTCAGGTCTGCCTTTGGTAAAAACCACCGTTCCATCAGCTGAAAGTATGTTTTTTTCAGTACGCCGGGGATAGTTTGCATCCCTGGTTTCCTGGAGATGGTAGCGCAGGGGAAGCCGGCCGGCTTCTGTACGTCGCCCCCTGGGAATCCATCCTCCGTGCTCGACGCCTGTGTCGATGGCTGCGTCAAGACCAGCCTGGTCGGCTCCGGTCTGGCCTCCTGATATTATTTTGTGCAGCATGGGATCATTTCCCGGTTTTGTTTTGGGAAGCAAAATCCCTCAGGCTCATGTTGCGGTAACTGTCGGTTCCAATGTATTTCAAGAGAACCAGCATGTTATTGGCCGGAATGAAGCCAGGCAACTGGCCGATTTTGTTGCCATCTTCAGAAATAAAAAAAGTGGCTGGCAGGGCGCTTACCCTGAAGTTCGAGGCCAGCTTTCTTTCTTTGTCGGAGTTGACCTTGATGGGTACAAAGTGTCTGTTCAGATACGAGATTACGGCCTTATCGGAAAAGGTCTCCTTTTCCATTTTCACACAGTAACGGCACCATTCGGCATAAAAATGGACCATTATCTTGAGTCCCTTGTCCTTGGCCAGGCTGCTGCCCTGATCGTAGGAATACCACTTGATCCTGTCGGCGGCAACCGCATCTTTCGGGAAAATAAAAGCGGCCAGCACCAACGATAAAATCAAGCTATATAGTACCAATCGGTTTGAATTCATGCCAGCTCCTTAAAATGAAAGTAAGTATAATTTGTCAGTTAGCAACAGGGCTCCCATGACAACCAGCAATCCACCGGCGATTTTGTGAATATATCCGGTCCAACGAACGGTCCGCCGGATGAATTTCAACAGAAAATCAATGAAAAAAGAAAGCAGCAGGAAGGGAAGGGCCAAACCCAATGAAAAAAGACTCAGCAATCCCATACCCTGGGTTACCGTTTCCTGGTTGCTTGCCATTATCAGAATCGAGCCAAGCATGGGACCGATGCACGGACTCCAACCGGCGCCAAATGCCATGCCAACCAGGAAAACACCGAACAGGTGGGTCGGAGCTTGGTTGGAGCTCAGGCGCTTATCCATTTCAAGCCACCTGATTTTCAGTACGCCCAAAAGGTGCAGGCCCAGAAAGATTATTAACAGGCCGCCGATAATGCGCAGCCAAACCTTGTAAGTTGTAAATATATTACCAACCAAGGTGGCTGAAGCTCCCATAAGAATGAAGACAAGGGAAAAGCCGAGCACGTAGGTAACGGTCATGGTGATTACCCGCCGCCTGATACCGCTGTTGGCCGCTTCGGCCATCTGGTCGAGGCTCAAACCCGTAATGAAACAAAAATACGAAGGTATCAGGGGCAGGATACAGGGAGAAAAGAATGATAAAAGCCCTGCCAGCAAGGCGGCTGATGCAGTTACAGGTTCACCAAACATAATTGCTCATCTTTGCATCCATAATGCTGCTGACAGTGTTGCAGCAGCAGCGGGCTGTTAGCGGCCTTATGGATAGTCTCTTTGATTCATATACCGGGCTTTAGTCGTTTCACAGTGCCTGATATCCAACAGGGAGACAGTGGTAAAGGCTGTAAATTCCGGTGCGAGTAATGAGTATCTACTTGCAAAAACGTTACACTTGCCTGAACCTGTTATCTCAATGCCTTGAATTTTCAAGCTTGGTAGCCATCATTTCACCCAACTCCTTGGAACGCAGGGTGGCCGCTTCCACGGCGTTGATCAGGGTGGTGCGCAGCCCACCTTTTTCCAGGGTATGCAGCCCGGCAATGGCTGTTCCCCCCGGAGAAGTGACCATGTCTTTAAGTTGGCCGGGATGAATCCGGGTTTCCAAGAGCATCTTGGCCGCGCCCAGAACGGTCTGTGAAGCCAGGAAAAGGGATTCCTTGCGCGACAGGCCAACCTTGACCCCGGCATCGGCCAGGGCGTCTACGATCATGAAAATGTATGCCGGGCCGCTGCCTGAAAGTCCGGTAACGGCATCGAGGAGATAATTTTCTTTCAAAAACACACTTCGACCTACTGAATTGAAAATGGCCATGGCCAGGTCGATGTCTTCAGGCAGGGCATTTTGACCTGCGGCAATGGCAGCTGCGCCCTCCTTAACCATGACCGCAACGTTGGGCATTACCCGTATCAGGCGCAACCTTTTGTTAAGGTAGGATTCGATGGCGTCCATGGGGACACCGGCAGCTATGGAAATTATCAGCTTGCTCATATCAAGTCCATCAACTGTCTCTTCAAGGACTTCAGCCATGATTTGGGGCTTTATGGCATAGATGATAATATCAGATTGGGTGACCACCTCTTTGTTGTTCAATGTGGTGGTGATACCATAGCCGGCGGACAATTCGTCGAGGCGCTCCTGCCTGACGTCCGAGCAGATAATGTTGGCAGGGGGACATGAATTGGAGCTTGTAAGTCCGCTTATCAATGCTTCACCCATGTTGCCCGAACCGATGAATCCGATTTTTTTGTCACTGAGCATTTTAACTGTCCTTTTTTAGTTGGCATTTGGTATGCCCCCGACCGGAGGCCATTAAATAATTGCTAACTTAGCTTGTGTTCGATGCAAGTCAACAGATTTGTAAAACGATCTGCAGTCTTTGCTCAATAAAAAAGTCCGGCCGGAAACATTTCCGGCCGGACCTGACAAGGAGGAGGGACAAGTGCAGCCGTCCAAAAGGACGAAGTCTGCAATGGGTTATTTCAAGGCTTCCATCTTGTTTTGCATATCACGGTAAATATCGAAATATTCCAAGACCATCTTGTCGGTCTCGCTGGTTGTCCCGGCGACCATGCGGGCCAGGATTTCGCCCAGTCCCGGTCCCAGCATAAAACCCTGCCCACACATTCCAACTGCGTGCAGCAGACCCTGAACCTGGCGATTCCAGCCCACCAGCGGTGAACCGTCGCCGGTCATGGGGTAAAGGCCACGCCAGACCCGTCTTACGCGTAAGTTGATCAACCTGGGAAGCAGTTCCACCATCCGGCTGCAGACTTGGGGTAAAAAGACCGAGGTTTCATTGTAATCTGTTCCGGCGATGGGTGGATCAGGGGTAATGCAAAAAACAACCTGGCCGTGCTTGTTCTGATAAAAATAGTAATTTTTGGAACCTTCAACCGGTCGCAGGTCAACTACCATGGTGGGACAGAACATCTTTACCGGTTCGGTTATTCCGGCTTCGTGGGATTCTGGAAATACCGGGACCTCTACCCCCATGCTGCGGCCCAACTCAGGGCTTCCGGCACCGGCGGCATCAATGACCACAGTACAGGCATATTGGCCCTTGTCGGTTTTAACCCCACTGACCTTGCCCTTGTTCTGTATGATTGCAACAACCTTTTCCCTGAAATTAAAAGTTACTCCGTATTGGACTGCTTTTTTGTAAAAAGCATTGATGGCCAGCAGGGGCGAGGCAGAGCCGTCGTCAGGCGAAAATGTTCCGCCCATCAGACCTTCGGGGTTTATTCCGGGGATGATTTGGCGCATCTGCCGGTCATTTATAAAATCTATTTTCAGTCCGAATTGTTTTTGGATCTCCAGGAAGGATTTGAGCAGTTTTTCTTCTTCACTACGGTATACCGGGAAGGCATAACCCCCTTTCAGCCACTCAATATCATCGCCGTGGAGCTGCTGCCAGGTTGAAAAAATTTCCAATGATCTCAAGCAAGTGGTAATTTTGGCCGGATCGGTATGGGTGGCCCGGATACCGCCGATAGCGTGTTTGTTTTCGCCCTGGCCGGGGGAGGGCCTTCTGTCGATGACCAGGGTTTTGAAGCCCAGTTTTCCAAGGGCCAGGGCTGTGGGCACACCGATGGAGCCAGCGCCGATAACGATTACGTCGAAGTTATTCATTTTCCGCACCTCCATTGATACCGGCAAAATATCCCATGGGCACCTCAACAAAAAGGGGACGATCAACCCTGTCGGTGACCTGGCCAAGGTCTATACCTTCTTCCTGGAAGATGCGCCAGATCATGGGTCTGCAGGTCTTGGAGCCGCATGAGCCCATTCCGGCGCGGGTTAAGGCCTTGAGCTGATTTAAATCGCGTATCCCGTCACGGATTGCGGTCCTGATTTGCCCTGCAGTCACCCTTTCGCAGCGGCACACGATGGCTTCATCGTCAACCGGCTGACGATTATATGTTTCCAGAGGGTCGACCTGTTTTTCCATTACCTGAATTCCGGCCGCCTTCTTGGCCAGTTGCCGAGGCATTTCAACCTGGACCAGGATGGTTTTAGGGTACTTTTTCTTGACCCGGATTTTAGCTACTTTGAAGCTGCCCAGTACCTTTGCATCGGCATCGGTAACTGTTACCTGCTGTCCGACCTCGACCGTGGTTCGCCAAATTTCGTAGGGAATGGTTACCAATGGATTGTCTTGGTTCTTGCGATAATCTACAAGGGTTATGGCCAGTCCCGGGCAGACGGCTACACAATTCAGGCATCCGGTGCATTCAATGCCCTGATCGCGGTAAGGCAGGCCGGTTATGGTGTCATTTTCAGTATGTACAGCACCAACCGGGCAAACCGAAGTACAGGGGTTGCAGGGGACTTCCTGGTAGCAATGGAAAACCGGGAAAACGCCCTGCTCGGCCTCGGGTTCGGGACGGTCAACCGGCTTGCCGGGGCGGCTTTTAAGGATTTCGGCCTTGATGTGCCATTGCTTCGGCACCGGTCCGGTTTCAATTCCCAGGGCCCTGGCGATTTCAAAACCGGCTACCTTGCCGGTGAACATGGCGGCCGAGGCTTCAGCGATTTCCTGGGCATCGCCGGCACAATAGGCATCCATTCCGAATTGTTTGGCTTTCAGATAAAATTCGTTTACCTCGGCCAGGCCGACGGCTATCAGAACTGTATCAACAGCGTAAGTTTTTTCCGTTCCCGGAACAACCTTCCATTTGTCGTTAAGCTGTCCTATGGTAACTTTTTCGACCCGCTCTTTGCCGTGGGCCTCCACCACCGTATGGCGGGTGTAGATTGGCACTCCCATACGTTTAAGCTTGTCAGCGTGGACCTTGTATCCGCCGACCTGTTCCAGGGCCTCGATCAGGGCCACCACCTCTATGCCGGCCTGGATGGCGTGGTAACCGGCGATAAGACCCACGTTGCCCCCGCCGACGATCAGCACGCGCCTGGAGGAGCGTACCAGGTCGCGGTTGACCAGTGTCTGGAAAGCTCCGGCGCCGTATACCCCTGGCAGGGTGTTCCCGGGAAAGGTTATCATTTTTTCACGGGCACCGGTTGCCACCAGTAATTTTTTGGGTCTTACCAGGCGGTAGCTATGCTCCTTTACCACTCCCACGATCTGGTCGGAAAAAACGCCTACAGCCGTGGAATTCAACCAGACTTTAACAGATTCGTATTTTTTGAGTTCTTCTTCCAGGATTTGACCGATTTCAAAACCCCTGGTTCCGGCGTGGGAATCGGCCACCGAGCCGAAAAACTTGTGGGTCTGGAGCACTAGTTTCCCGCCCAGGCGGTCCTTGTCATCCACCAGCAGGGCGCTTACCCCTCGTTTGCCAAGTTCTACGGCGGCAGACAAACCTGCCGGGCCGCCTCCAATGATAAGCACCTCGGTATCTACAGTCGGGATATGGCTTGCAGCAACCGCTTTCTGAATCAAAGGCAATTCCGGCAGACCTTCAACACTGGTAACTGACATATTTTCCCGCAAGGCTGTCATGCAGGCTTTTACCGGCAGACCGTCGGCAATTACCAGGCACTGGGAGCATTGGCCGTTGGCGCAAAAAATTCCCTGGGGACTGCCGTCTTTATGGTGGTGGCCGAAGACATGAATGTTGTTTGCAATCAGGGCCGAGCTTATCATCTCCCCGGAGTAACCCTGGAGGGATTGGCCGTTCCAGGTGAAATTTACTGTCCGGCGCCGGGGTACTTCTAAAATGGGATGGGTTTCAATTCGGTGTTCAGACATTTAATTCCTCCAAAAAACTTTCAGGGAACAAAGCCGAGCATAGGTGTTAAATGGTTAGACCATTTCACCAATACTCAACTCCGATCTTCCTGTCAATTAAAAAAGCCGATCAATTAATTCTGATTTAAACGATCTGATTGGGGCGACTCTTATTT
>JALVQM010000502.1 GCA_027025615.1 Desulfobacteraceae bacterium
ATATCATACAGGTTGCAGTCGGAAGGGTCCACCCCATAAAGCGACTTGGTCCACTTTACACGTTGGTTATCGTCTTTTAACAGGATGTCACGGGCTTCCTTGCGGCTGATATTGGACCGCTCCATTTCCTGGACAATTCTTTGTTCGAGATTGGCCGTAATCCGCACCTTGAGTACGTGATCTACTCCTGTCAAAAGCAAATGTCCGGCCAGTCCATGATAAACCAGGTTGTCTTCCGCCGCTCTCCGGGCAAGAGCCGCCCGGATAAAAGCAACATATGATTGTCTGCCATGGCTTAAACGATCAAGAATACCGGGTGCATCGTGAATTGCGCGCGCCAGTTTGATTTCAGGCACCCTGAACCTTTCACTGGCTTCCAGCAGCACATCACGACTTACCAGGGAGTAGCCAAGCTTCTCAGCCACCTGTTCAGCAACAGCTTTTCCCATGTAATATGAGCCGCGGGATATGGTGATAACAGCCATTTGTAATGCCCTTTCTTTTTTAGATACCGTAAACCAATTTTATCATAGCTATCATAACGACAAGGAAAACAACACTCACCAGGGCTCCTGCTTTCATAAAATCCACCGTCCGATAATGTCCGGGCCCCATGTATAAAGCATTTACCTGGTGGGTGGGCAGCATAAATGAATTACTGGTCGCCAGTCCGACCACCAGGGCGGCCATGCGCGGGTCGGCATTAGCCGCGATGGCCATGTTGACCACCAGGGGCACAAGCAGAACTGTGGCGCCCACATTGGAAATCACCAGTGTAAAAAGTGTTGAAAGAACCCCGATTACAGACAGAAGCACAATCGGCGAAACTGTTCCTATCATACTAAGGACCGTGTGTGCAATCCAGGCGGCGGTGCCGGTCTTTTCAGTAGCAATTCCCAGTGGAATCAACCCTCCCAACAGAAAAATTGTCCGCCAATCGACGGCCTGGTATGCCTCGTCGATGTTCAGCACCCTGGTGATGATCATGCCCAGGGCACCGGTCATCAGGGCCACCGAAAGCTGGATCTTGAAACCCATAATCATGGTAAGGGAAACCACCAGCCAGATACAGGCCCAGATTGCTTTTTCAGGACGCATGTACTCTGTCTCGGTGGGGATGCTGAAGAGCAAACCGCCCTGGTCGTGCAGGATTTTCAAGCGTTTCCAGGTTCCAAAAAGACTGATTACATCCCCGACCTGGAGAACAATATCATCGATTTCAGCCCGGTAAGTTTCTTCCTGGCGGTAGATACCCAGTGGGGTCACCCGGTAGCGTTCCTGGAGGCTCAACTCCTTCAGGGTTTTTCCTATCAGGTAGGAACGGGGAGCAACTACGGCCTCAACCCTTCCGGAATTGGCCGGATCCACATCGGTCTTGTATATTTCCAGGCGGTCTTTCAGGATCATGCCTTCTTCTTCTGCCATACGCCGGACATTTTCTTCCTTTCCATAAACAACCAGCTCAATGCCGGAATGAACTTCCATGTCAGGTTCGGGTGACACAATCTTGAAATCAGGAGGTTCAGTGATGGCCACCACGTTACACAGGTATCTTTCCAGCAGGTCCTTGACCAGAACCGGGTCACGGTAATGGGTAAAATCCTCCGGGGTGGTCAATTCGAAAAGATGCCCGACGTCGCTGATTTCGCCGGACTCAAATCTATCTCCAGCCTTGTCCTGGTCCTCAGAGGTTTCTCCCTTGGGCAGAATCCAGCGTCCCAGCAGAATGAAACATGCAATACCGCTTGCAACCAGCACCAGACCAATGGGAGTTACGTCGAAAAGTCCAAATGGCTCCAGGTTGAACGGGACCAGCAAATCGTTGAGCAGGATCAGGGGACTGCATCCCACCAGGGTAATCGTGCCCCCCAGTATGGCGCTGAAACCTATGGGCATCAGCAAGCGGCTCAAAGGTATATTCTGCATTTTGCTGATACGCTGGATGGCAGGCAGGAAAAGAGCAGCAGCGCCGATATTTTGCATGAAACTCGAAATCAGGGCCACGGTAAGCGAGATGGCGATGATGACCCTTGAAGCGCTTCTGCCGGCAATTTTCATTACCGGCTTTACCAGGTTGTTGATAATTCCGGTACGGTCCAGGCCGGCACCGATGATTATGACCGCAATTATCGAGACCACGGCGTTACTGCTCAATCCGATAAAGGCCTCTTTGGGGGTCACCAGATGCAGCAGGGGCAGGGTCACCATCATGAGAATAGCGACCACATCGACCCTGACCCATTCAACAATAAAGAGGAAAATCGCCAGGCCGATCATCAGCATTACCAAAATCATTTCAGTCGTCAGGGGTTCCATAATCACTCCATTTTAATTTCCATAAGATTTCAAACGGCATAACAAATCGTTCGCCTAATTTTTTACATATCGCCCTTTCCCAACCTGTGGTTGCCCGCATGAATTTTTCCGCTGCACCTTTTCCGGGGCTTATATAATGACAACCTCCGTGACCTTGTCGGCAACCGTCGGCAACAACACCGGCAAGTTGCCCTGTCTGAATCAGGCTTTACGACTCACAGTTAAAAGCGGGCATTCAAGAGTGCCGGAAATCCGGTTGATCCAGTGCCCTTTTCCCGGCAGATCCTGGCTGCTACCCCAAACCACGGCATGAAAAGGTGGACGATCTGCCAG
>JALVQM010000503.1 GCA_027025615.1 Desulfobacteraceae bacterium
CCTTATACCTGCCTTTTTTCATGTTGTCAACACTTTTTTAACAAAAATTAAGGCCGCTGGATGGCGCCAGCGACCTTGCTTCGGGGACAGGTACTTCAGTCAGCGAGAGCCCGAACTTATATTTTGATGATTGCCTCCCTCGATAATGGGCACCTGATCAGGTCATAACAGCCGTCACGGTATCCAGTATTTCGAGTTTGGCTTGGTTGACCTGCTTTCTTTGACATTACTTTTTACACACCGACCAACGAGTATTTTTGCTTTACACATTAATTATTGTAAGTTGTCAAGACTTTTTTTAAACAACCGCTATCTTTTCTTAGTTGAATAGGCAGTTACACTGGGTAAAGACAGGATCTCTTTATCAGTATCTGCGCTCATAAGGTGGATTGAATATGTTGCAGGTAAGAAATCTTTTTCGATAAGGAACGTATAAGTTATACATTTATCAGTGAATTCTTGTAGTGATTTTGTTTTTGTGTCCGTATAGCCGGAAGAGAGTTCCAGACTATACCGTAATTGAACATAAATCTTTCTTCCTAAAGGGTTCGTGATAAGGATTTTTATAAAAGCCGGCCGGCCATCAAGAAAAATTGGCTTTCTGGTATCTGGTAATTCGATTGAATAGTCATCATTCAATATCCCATAAAGCGCCGATAAGGTAATGCCAGCAGTACGGTTGGTCACTATCTCATAAGAAGCTGCACTCGCTTTAGGGCACACATACAATACCAGAGCCATGACCAAAACCACAAAGACTTTTTTCATCGTCCCTCCTCTTGCAGCCTGCCCATCACTCTTGGTATCGCGGCCGCAAAGAATTTATTGATTGACACCTCTTTTCGATAAGTCCATGGATGTTTGGTTTTCAAACCCAGTTCCTTGCATTTGGCTGATACTTTGATCACAGGTATCCCAAGATTTTTAGCCATTTCCCCTAAGGTCTCAAAGTCATGGTGACCTTTTAGATACTCAATATCGGCCGGTGTGAATGGGTCCACAACCTTTGGGGTTTCTGTAGCTCTTCTTGGGTACAGTCTTTTGGCACAATCAGTGCAATATTTAGCATTTGCACCCCGCGGATCGAGGTCCGCGGTCTTCCCGCATTTAGCGCAAACGACCCTTATACATTTGACCCGGGCCCACCTGTGTACGTTACATCGAGCTGACCCATTTGACATTACGAAAACATCCTCGTCTTTCTCTTGAACGCACCCGCATTGAAAAACCCGTGTACCTGGCCCTTTCAATTTTCGCCTCAGCTTAAGATACTGAGGCACCTGTCCCTTTGGTATTGCTCCCATGGCTCCTCCTTCCGTGGGGGTAATCCAGTGTTAAAAGTTGTCACTTCTTTTTCTTTACCTTGATGTCCGCTTTATCAGGTTCCAGTCCGCGGACACCAGACTTGCCGTATTGTTCGACCAGTTCCTTAATGTATTGATTCCAAGCCTCCATTCTAGCCTCAAGTGGCCGGATCTCATAATAGGCCACAATCCAGCGTTTGCCTCGAAAGTTTTTAACATAAAATTTGCCTTTGTGCATGCCTTTTTTGACCCTGACAGGCATGCCATAAATAGATGCCCACCCCCTGCCTGACCAAGCCCGGCCAAAAAAGTCTTTCACATCCTGAATTTCAATCTTCGCTTTTCTCGGCATCCGCTTTCTCCTTTTTGATTTTCTTGATCTCTTCGGCTGAGACTGCATCACAGGTGTCCATACAAGTCCTGCAATACCGATATCTCCCCTTTCCAAGATAGATCGCCATGTTTCCACATCGAGGACAAAATCTATGCTTCATTCTTCCCCCTCCATATCCCACCCATAAAAATACTCTGTTATTTCTATGTTAGATTTTCTAAACCAAGTCCACGGCTTATACCAGATGACCATGTTTACATACCGGTACATTTTCAAATCAAGATAACCTTTTCCACATCGAGGGCATATACAGCCGATATTTACATCTGTGTCAAATCCACCACATACTGGACACATAGTACATAACTTCCAGTTTCTACTTTTCACCGTTATCCCCCTTTAAGAAATCCAATAAAGTATTTTTATCTTGCATTATTTCAGAGATTTGTGCGTCTCTTCGTAACATCTTAGAGTAGATCCTGCGTTGGATTGTCCCTTTGGCCAAGGCCACTGTCACAAAACATGGATGCTTTTGTCCGGAGCGGCTGATACGCCCAACCGCCTGACGAAACATTTTGGAAGTAAAAGGCACTTCAACAAAAAATTCTCGATGCATAAACTGCAAATCAAGACCACGACCAACAGCGTCCACACTGGCAAGCAATATCTGTGCGGAACCCGACTTGATACGCCTGAAAGCCTCTTCCCGTGCCTTTCCAGTTACCTTCCCATAGATAGCCGCAAAGGTTATGTCCGGCATTTCAGTTTTCATAAAATTAATCAAAGCTTCAATGGCCGGAACCCGGTGGGTAAAGACTATCACTTGTTCATTTGGATCCAGCTGTCTTATGTACCCCTCGAGAATATCGTAAACTGGTGGACGTATTGGAAGATCAAAATGAAAAGGACTTGTCACCACGCCTTGGAGGGCGTTAAACAGGCTGCGAACAGCAAGCACTGTCAATTTTTCAGGCATGCCAGCCAATAACATATTCTGAGTATTTTTAT
>JALVQM010000504.1 GCA_027025615.1 Desulfobacteraceae bacterium
GTATGAATTCGGAAAAAAGACCAACATCACCGGCTGTTTCCGGTTCGCCGTTGCGGGCCTTCAATCTGCTGTAAGCCTGGAAAAATTCTTCAACCGCGCCCTGCTGGGCAACCGGATCTGCAATGAACAACTGGACCGTTTCCACCAGGGCCGAAGGTTGGCCATTATCAATCACTGCCCTGGTACAATTGTGACCAGCCTCCTGACGGGCAGCAAATTGCTTGATCATCTCAATCGGAACCGTTCTTATAAGTTCGGTCAGGGTGGTTTGATCCATTTTCAACAGACCATCATCGATCATGGTCTGCATCCCGTTATCAAGGGCCATCTGCTTGATTTCGCTTTCACTTGCCCCCCGGCTCAACGCCAGTGCAATATCCCGGTTAACCTCGAAAAGCTCTGAAATCAGGGTGCGCCCGTTGAATCCCGTGTAACCACATGCCCGGCAGCCTACTCCCCGGTAAAAAGTAATATCCTCCGGCAGTTGCGAAAAAAACAGGCACCATTCGTCTTCCGGCGGCCGGTAGGGCCGTTTGCACTTATCGCAAATCCTGCGTACCAGACGCTGGGCCAAAACCCCCAACAGGCTCGCACCGATCTGGTTGTGATCGATTTGAAGGTCGCGCAGTCTGGTAACCGCACTTACGGCATCATTGGTATGCAGAGTGCTGAGCAGCAGGTGACCTGTCTGGGCGGCATCAAAAGCGATACCGGCGGTCTCTTCGTCACGAATTTCACCTACCAGGATAACATCCGGATCAAGGCGCAGAAAAGAGCGCAACAGGCGGGCAAAGTTAAGGCCGATCTTGGGCTTGATCTGGGTCTGCATGATACCCGGGAAACTGTACTCAATTGGATCTTCTGCGGTTATAATTTTTATTCCCGGGTTGTAAATATATCGCAGGGCGGCATAGAGAGTAGAAGATTTGCCGCTTCCGGTGGGCCCGGAGACCAGGATCATCCCGGCCGAGCTTTTAAAAAGCCGCTTCAAAGGGGCAAGCACGTGTTCCGAATGGTTTAAATTCTCCAGCCCAACCTGGGCCTTGCGCGGATCGAGAATCCGAATGGTAACGTTTTCGCCGACGATGGCCGGACATGTGGCCACCCGGAAATCAAGGTCGAAAGTTCGTTCGCTCACCCTGTCGTTATAACTTACGCGGAATACTCCATCCTGGGGCAGCCGCTTTTCAGCTATGTCCAGATTGGAAAGAACCTTGATCCTGGAAATGATTGCCCCGGGCATCTCCTGGAGCTTTTTTTTCAGCCAGTCTATCTCAGGTTCCTTGCAAACCCCGTCCATCCTGTAGCGCAGGCGCACCCCGTTACGGTCCTGTTCCAGGTGAATATCACTGGCACCGTTGACAATTCCGTACTTTATGATGAAATCGACCACCTGTTCGGTGAGCATGTCGGCACCTCCGTAAAGGTTGACATGCCCTTTTTCTACCTTGTCCTCCTTGAGATCGATTTCAACCAGCTCAATACCCTGCTGCTTGGCTGCCACCTGGGAAGACATGGCGGCCTGATCACGCTTGCGGTAGAGAAATTCGAAAAGGGACTTGAATTTCTCTTCGGTGATGAGTACCGGCTCAATACGCAGCTCCGGATACATGGGCCCTAGATCACCCAGGGATTTAAGGCTTTCAGGATCGGCAAAAGCCACCTTAAGGACCTTGTTCCGTAATTCCAGGGGCAGTAATTTGTTTTTTCTGGCGTACTTTTCACTTACTATGGCAGACAAGGTTCGGCGTTGGATGGTATCGAAAGCAAAACCGGCCAGCCCGCGAAAAGGTACATTGTATTGGCGGCCAAGGGCCAGGTAAAGCTGCTCGGAAGTAATATAGCCTTTATCACACAGGATCTTGCCCAACTTACGGCCGGTGCTTTTCTGTTCCAGCAAAGCATCCTTGAACTGTTGTTCGGTGATCAGTCCCTGCTTGACAAGGATCTGGCCCAACTTCAACTGCTTGCCGTATTTCTGCAGGATATAGTTCAGCTCCTCAGGGTTGATAAGGCCGCTTTCGCAAACGATTTCACCCAGGGTACGGCTGCCGGATTTGATCGCCGTAATGTAGTCCAGGTCAGATTCGCTGATCATTCCCAGGCGGTAGGCAAGCTCGCCCAGCTTCACTCCCTCGGCCTGTTCTTTTAAAAATTCCTCAAGCTGCTGTCTCGTGAGCAGCCCCCTGCGTATCAGTACCTGGCCCAGGAATTCGTCGGGACGCTTGACCCGCAGGCAGCTTTCAAGTTGCTCGGCAGAAATCAGCCCCTTTTCAAGGATAAGACGTCCCAGATGGCGACGCAGGTCGGGATGGTTGAGCAGGATATCGAGCTGCTCCTTGTCCACGAGACCTTTCTGGAGCATCAGCTCGCCCATGGGCAACATGGACTCGGCGGCCTCTTTTTCCTGGATTTCCAGGGCCCGCTGCAAATCTGCGTTGCTGATGAATCCTTCTTTGATCAAAAGCTCACCTACCCGGAGGTTGAAGCCCTGGAGAGATGATTCGGTTTTACTGGATTTGTTTTTCGGCATGATTGAGGCTTCCCTGGAACGGTGACATCAGTGGTCGGCGTCGTTTCCCTGTTATACGGCTGTTATTTTCCATACCATGTTTTTGATTCAGCTTTCCAGTAACAACTTGTAAAAAATTCAAATTTAAAATCATTAAAATTAATACCACTTTCTACCTCTTTTCTCCTCTATCATTAGCATGTAAAATTATTGATAAATTTTTTAATAAAATTACTTTTGGCTTGACTTTTTTATTCATAGCCCCTTATGATGCCCATAATAGTGGTATAAAGTGGAACATAATGGGGAAAAATGTTTCGAGGCAGCTCCTATCATACGATTGACACCAAGGGACGGATCGTCATTCCTTCCCGCTTCCGCAGTGTGTTGCAGGCCGGGGGAGGGGAAGCCGTGGTGCTTACCCGTCATTTCAAGTGTCTTTACGGTTATACCCTGGATGCGTGGAAAAACGTCGTTGATCGGATACTTAATGCTGCCGAGAAAAACGATACTGTAATCCGCTTCAACCGTTTCTTTATCGGTCAAAGCCAGGAATGTAGTCTGGACAAACAAAGCCGGGTACTGGTCCCCCCTGTTCTGCGCCAGTACGCCGAGCTTAGCAAAGACATAGTCCTGGTGGGTGTGTTGGACCATTTTGAAATCTGGTCACGGGAAAACTGGGACAAGGAAAGTGCGTTGATGGAAATGGAAATGAAGAAAGAGGAGGTGCGAACCCAGATAGCAAAGTTGGGGATTTGATCCCATGGCTTATCACCACGTCACCGCCATGCTGCATGAAACGGTCGACCTGTTGGCCTGCAAATCCGGCGGAATTTACGTGGACGGCACTTTGGGCGGCTGCGGTCACGCAAAACTCATCTGCGAACGCATCATGCCTGCCGGACGCTTCATTGGGATCGACAAGGATGCCGATGCCATTTCCAACGCCCGGACGGCCCTGGCCCCCTTTGGGGACTTGGTTACTCTTATCAGGGGTAACTATGCCCGAATGCAGGAATTGCTATCCGAAATCGGAATCACCGGGGTTAATGGAATCCTGCTGGACCTTGGATTGTCCCTGCACCAACTGCTTGAAAGCGGACGGGGTTTTTCTTTTCAGAACGACGAGCCCCTGGACATGCGGATGGACACCCGCAAAAAGC
The DNA here is from genome assembly GCA_027025615.1 of Desulfobacteraceae bacterium. GTDB lineage: Bacteria > Desulfobacterota > Desulfobacteria > Desulfobacterales > Desulfosarcinaceae > JALVQM01. The sequence goes on from JALVQM010000504.1 coordinate 3,676, forward strand.
CAACGGCTGGCGACCTTGTCAACAAGCTGAGTGCTGCTGAGCTTGCTTCCATTTTCAGAAACTACGGCCAGCAAAGTCATGCCAGGCAGGTGGCCGGCAAAATTGTAGCCGCCAGGCGCAGGGCACCCATTACCACCAGCAGGCAGTTGGCCCGAATAGTGACAGCCGCCCTGGGCGGCCGGAAACGGAAAGCCGGACTCCATCCGGCAACCAAGGTATTCATGGCCTTACGGATAGCCGTTAACGCCGAGCTGGAAGATCTCGAATTTTTCCTGGAAAACGCTCTCGACCTGCTGGTACCGGGTGGACGCCTGTGCATCCTGGCGTTCCACTCCCTGGAAGACCGCATGGTCAAGCACAAATTCAAACAGTGGGCCACGGCCTGTCAGTGCCCGCCACAACTGCCCAGATGTGTTTGTGGTGGAAAACCCAGAGTAAAACTGTTGACGCCCAGGGTGCTGAGGCCCGGCAAGAAAGAAATACAACTCAACCCCATGGCCCGCAGCACCCGCTTGCGGGCCATCGAAAAAATACAGGACAGCTGAAACCGATGACCGCAAAGGCTAATCGCAAACTCAAGTCTCCCCAGCGGCCCATGACCGTCACATGGGCGGTAATCATCTGCCTGTTGGTCATGGAATTGTTTTTCTACGCCTGGTGCCGGGTGCAATGTATCAATACCGGTTACCAGATAGACGCCCAGCGTCAACGCCATAAACGATTGACCAGCCTGGAAAACGAACTCAAAGTTGAACTGACCAGGCTAAAAGCCCCGGAACGCATCCGCCAACTGGCTGAAAACCAGCTTGGCCTGATCGTGCCCGGGCCTGACAAAACGGTGGTATTACCGTGACAAGGAGAAAGACAGACAAAAAGGCCAGGCGCAACCTGCTGGTTGCAGTCATTTTCATCATCTGGCTGGGTGCGGTTGGGGTACGTGCCGGCTATCTCCAGCTTTACAAGGGACCCAGTCTTTCCCGGCGGGCGGCCAGCGAATATGAAAAACAGGTGGTAGCCATGGGCAAGCGGGGCACAATATACGACCGCCGCCACCAGCCCATGGCCGTCAGCCTGGAAGCGGTGTCCATCGCAGCCCATCCCGGCCAGGTAGATCAACCGGCGGCTCTTGCCCGGGCCATTGCCAAAATCTTGCATTGTGACCGTCGCAGCCTGCAGCGCAGGCTGGCCTCCGGCCAGAGTTTTGTCTGGCTCAAACGCCAGGTTCCATCCCGGCAGGCGGCCGAAATCGCCGCCCTGGACTTCAAGGGCCTTGTCTTTGTTCCTGACAGGGCACGGGTTTATCCCAACAAGAACCTGGCCGGCCAGGTTATCGGCTTTACCGGAATAGACGGTCACGGGCTTGAGGGACTGGAATTCATCTTCGATGACCAGCTCAGCGGCGGCAGCCAGACCATAACGATTCTCAAAGACGGTAAAGGGCGCCGATTCGAAACCGATATAAGCGGCATAAGGTCCGGCAACGATCTGGTGCTGACCATTGACCGTCAGATCCAGTTCATTGCCGAGCAAGCCGTTGCAACCGCTTCCCGCAAGTTTGCAGCCCGTTCCGCCATGGCGCTTGTCATGGTGCCGTCCAGCGGGGAAATCCTGGCCCTGGCCCACTGGCCGTTTTTCAATCCCAACGATTTCAGGCGTTACACTCCCCAGGTATGGCGTAACCGGGCCATTACTGATCCTTTCGAGCCGGGTTCCACGATGAAAATTTTCAGTGCCGCTGCAGCCCTGGAAACCGGGTCAAGCGCTGTCAACACTATTTATTACTGCGAAAACGGCGCCCTTCGCATAGGCCGCGAGACAATTCACGACACCAAAGGCCACGGCTGGCTTTCACTGCAACAGATAGTCAAGTACTCCAGCAATATCGGAACTTACAAGGTAGCCCAGAAGATCGGTGCCCAGAGCCTTTACAATTACCTGAGGGCCTTTGGTTTCGGAGAAAAAACAAAAGTGGAATGCCCTGGTGAATCAGCAGGAGCCTTGCCGTATTATAAGCGCTGGAAACCCTTCGATACCGGCTCCATAGCTTTCGGCCAGGGGATTTCCGTAACCGCCCTGCAACTATTAAGCGCGGCAGCGGCCCTGGCCAACAACGGCCTTTTGATGCAACCCCATATCGTCAAGGCCATAGTCGATCCCAACGGGCGACCGGTAAAAACTTTCGCCCCCCGGCCCCTGCGCCAGGTGGTTTCAACCCGCACCGCCCGAACCGTACGCCGGATCATGAAAACAGTGATCACCAAGGGGGGCACGGGCACCCTTGCAGCCCTGGAGGGCTACAGTGTTTGCGGCAAGACCGGCACCGCACAGAAAGTTGACCGCAACGGCTATGCAGACGGCCGCTACGTAGCCTCTTTTGTCGGCTTTGCGCCGGTCGAAAAGCCCCGTATAGCCGTCCTGGTAGTAATTGATGAACCCAAAAAGGAACATTACGGCGGAACCGTGGCAGCACCGGCTTTCCGCAGAATTGTCTCGGAAACCTTGAGTTACCTGAACGTGCCGCCGGCAGGCAAGCGGCCGATTCTGACCGTTTCCCGCAAAACCGGAGTGCAAGGATGAAACTGGGCACTTTGATAGACTCCCTGGACCGGCAGCCGGCCATGCCGCTTCCGGCCTCTTTCGCCCCGATGGAAGTAACCGGGATAAGTTGCCGTTCAGACCAGGTAGCCGCCGGCAAGGTTTTTGTGGCTATCGAAGGCCTTGCCGCCGACGGTCATGACTACGCGGCTGCAGCCGTTGAAAATGGCGCCGCTGCAGTTGTCTGCCAGAAGCCCCTTGATCTGCCTGTACCCGTAATCCAGGTGCCAAACTCGCGCAAAGCCCTTGCCGAGATGGCTGCCGCCTATTACGATCATCCTTCCCGGGACATGACGCTGATTGCCATTACCGGCACCAACGGCAAAACCACGACTTCCTACATGGTAGAAGCGATCCTGGCAACAGCCGGATTGTCGGTGGGAGTCATCGGAACCATCAACTACCGCTTCGGCGGTCACAGCTGGGACAACCCGGTTACCACCCCAGAGTCAGTGGACCTGCAGCAGATACTGGAGCGCATGCGCCGGGCCGGAATAACCCACGTGGTCATGGAAGTCTCATCCCACGGTCTGGATCTTTACCGGATCCACGGATGCCGGATCGATCTTGCTGTTTTTACCAATCTTTCCCAGGACCACCTGGATTACCATGGCACCATGGAAGCGTACTGGCAGGCCAAGCGCCGGCTTTTCAGTGACTACCTGTTGCCGGACGGCCTGGCGGTAATAAACATCGACGATGACCATGGCCGTCTTCTGGCCGAATCTGAATCAATTTCCAGGCTGACCTGCAGTCAAAACGATCCCACGGCAGCAGTTTTGGTCGAACAAGCCTCCTTGACAGCAGGCGGTATCCGGGCTCTTCTGCGTACCCCGGTCGGAACAATCGACCTGGACTCGCCCCTTGTGGGCCACCACAACCTGCAGAACCTGGCCTGCGCTGTCGGTGTGGCCTGTGGCCTGAAACTTTCAGCCGATGTAATAAGCTCTGGAATCAAAACCCTCAAGGCGGTGCCCGGCCGGCTGGAATCTGTACCCAACGACCACCAGCGCCATGTATTTGTGGACTACGCCCACAGCCCTGACGCCCTGGCCAATGTTTTATCTGCCCTGCGCAAATTGGGAGCCCGGCGGCTGATATGTGTTTTCGGCTGTGGTGGTGACCGGGATGCGGACAAGCGGCCCAAAATGGGACGGATAGCCACTGAACTGGCAGACCTGGTGGTGGTAACTTCTGACAATCCGCGCAGCGAAAATCCCCGGGCAATCATTGAGCAGATTTTAACCGGCATAGAAGTCACATGCCGGGCGAACTGCCAGACACAAAACCAACGCGGGCGATCCTGTCGCTGCATGGTGGAGCCTGACAGACGCAAGGCGATTCAGCTGGCAATCAGTATGTCAAACCCGGGTGACACCATTCTGATCGCCGGCAAGGGACATGAAACTTACCAGATAATCGGCAAAACCAAGGTAGCCTTTGACGACCGCACTGAGGCCGCTAAGGCCCTTGACATGCTGGGAAGCAATTAAGATGAGCCCTGGATTCTACTGGACCGTAAAAGAGTTGCTGAAAGCCACCGGCGGAGAGCTTCTGGCCGGCCCCGGTATGCTTTCAGGACTGAGCATCAGTATTGACTCCCGGCAGGTATTGCCCGGACAACTCTTCGTGGCCATCTGCGGCCAGCGCCTCGACGGTCACCGTTTTATCGCCCAGGCCCTTGAAAACGGAGCCAGGGCGATAGTTATGGAAAAGGGCAAATGGGATCAATTGAAAAGCACCAGCTCAAATTTCCCTGAATCCGCCTGGATCGGTGTGGCCGATACAACCGCGGCCCTGGGC
>JALVQM010000505.1 GCA_027025615.1 Desulfobacteraceae bacterium
CCTTCTCCAAGGAGTACCCCGGCTGGCAATAACGGGAGTGGCATGGGCCAGGGACTCGGTGACAACCATGGCAAAATTTTCCGTGTAAGAAGGGACAACGCAGACGTTGGCTTCGAAAAAAAACCTGCTTTTGACCTCACCTTTTACCATCCCATGCAGCTTAACCTGTTTTCCCACTCCAAGGGACTTAATCAGCCTTTCAAGCCGTCCAACATACCAGTCAGGACCGCTGCCGCATATTGCCAGAGAGATTTTGCTATCCTTCAAAATCGCCATGGCACCAAGCAGGTTTTCGATACCTTTTTGAGGATCAAGGCGGCCCATGAAGAGCAACCTGAATTTGTCTTCCTGCACCGACAACCTTCTAAACGGCAAGGAAGGCAGATCGACACCATTAGGAATGATTTTCACAGGCCATTTTCTCATCCTGGCAAGGCTGTCTGTCTTTTCCTCCGGCGATGTTACATGCATTACGGCAACTTCGCTTGCACCGCGGTCACAAATTCTATCCCAAATGGTTTTCAACTTTTGCTTGCGTGTTCCCTTCCAGCGTTGCAACGCCCCCCTGGGCGTCCACACAAGAGGTTTACTTATCATTTTACATAGATAGATTGCAGGAATCGTAGAAAAAGAGTAGACTGCATTAAGATGGACAATATCTGCCTGCTTTACCATTGCGGACATCTTTGCAAGCAGACCGATTGAAAAATTTCCCCCCAAATTACTCCTGCAATAGCAAACAGAAAAATAGTTTCCGAAACGATAATCACTTCGTGATGTAAAAACTTTCTTTTCATCAACTGCTATCCCGGCATCCGTTGTCAGGACCTTAACATTGCATTGATAGTCTTCCGCAAGTACTCTACACAATCCCAAGGAACTTGTTACCGGGCCGCCAAAAATCATTGCCGGGTAAAAGGATGGGATTATGTACAAGAGCTTGAGCATTTAGGTTGCGATTTTCAATAAATGGCCTGGATGCGTATAACGAGCTACCAAGATAATATCTTAAGGCAATGACGGGTGAAACGCTCGGAAAATGAACGATAGCTGAAGCTGGCTTCCCATCTTTTTCGCCCCACCTTACCCATGTATGCCGCCAATTTCTTGTTTTGTAAAAGAGTTACGATCTTTTCAGCAAGATCAGCCGTATTACCCTGATCTACATTGTATCCTGTTATATCATCAAGGTTTATTTCGGCCCCGGCATCATGACAAGATGCAATTACTGGCAATCCATGCCGCATTGCCTCAACATAAGCAATTCCGAACCCTTCCACTTTGCTCGGGAGGGCAAATACGCATGCATTGTCCCAATATTCGGGCATCAGCTTTTCATCCACAAAGCCGCACACGCTTATGCTTCCAGACAGACCGGCCTTCAAGACCTGATCCCTGAACATTGCCAGGCCATCACCTTGACCGACGACAATCCATTTCGCATTGGGGATCTTTTTGATTACCCTTGGCCAAGCTCTTAGTATCGCATGATGTCCTTTATTGCTGTTTCTTATTATTCTTCCTACAGTCAAGACCCGCGGCTCTTTTCTCGGTCTTTCCAAACACTTCATATCTTCTTCGGTCCCAAGCCAGCACACATTCGCATTTATAGATTTTAATAATGGATGGTATTCACGCGCCGCTTCCAGGGTAAATACGCTGTTGCTCAACACGTAATCGGACCTTTTCAATGTGACCAGGTTAATAATCCTTGATTTGTTCCAGACCTCGATCCCATGCATCCACACCAATGACTTGGCGGTTTTTTTACCGATCAAGGTATGTGCCTTGGCCATGTGCACCGAGTCGTAGAAGATCCAATCATAATCTTTAGCCATTTTCATCAATTTCAAAATGAATTCAACTTTGGATCCCCTGGCTGAGATAAACGGAAGGTTTATACCCTCAGGTCGTGTGGAATCCCTGAAAGCAAGCAACCGCGCTTCTGTAACCCCATTTCCTACCAAAGTTTCGATTACCCTGGCCATCAAACGTGCGACCCTTGCAATACCGCCGTTTCCGGCTTTAAACGAGTCAGCGGCGATTAAAATTTTCGAATCCACATTATCTTTCCAAGCAAGGCTCAAAACTTTGCCTTATTTCTCAGCTTTGCTTGACAACCTTTCTGTGACAGGCATAACCACCTGCCCTAAAATGAAATACATGAAAATTGCATGAAAAAAGCTGCCGATTGTGACGGGCACCATCCAGCCATTCATCTGCAGGCCCATTTTTATCCCGATTATTGCAACCGGCACGAAAAGATAATTTCCGTTTCTTAAATGGCACACAGAGTAACGACCGAAAAACGACAAAAACAAAGAATACAAGATTGATACCAGCACCAAACATATCCAACCACCATTCCAATAGGCTTCTCCGAAAATTCCCGGTGCGCTATTGGAATAATAATTTCCGGTGGCAATCCCGTTAAAATAATGTCCCATTGGAATCTCGGGCTTTTCCGGAAATATGAATCTTGGAACGAAGGTATGAACAGCAAGCAAAAGAGACTTTCCACGCCGTCCATGGTCATATTCATTCATGGCGAAAGCCTGAGCATTTGCATAATTAAGCCTTGTCCACCAACCTTGAACATGGATCATTTCACCATACAAATCAACGGGCTTTACG
>JALVQM010000506.1 GCA_027025615.1 Desulfobacteraceae bacterium
AATATCCGGTTGCCAGCTTGTGCAGAGCCTGTTGCCCGTCTGCTGCCTCTTCGACCTTGTAGCCCTCACCCTCCAGGAATTGTCGAAGCAGAAGACGAATTACCTCGTCATCGTCAACAACAAGGATCAGGGGAACGGTGTCATGGAAAAAAGTAGTCGCCACTAATTATGCAAGCTCCGTAATGTTAACAAGGCCATCATGCAGCTTGCGGAAAAAATGAGTTCTGCAGCATTGATGACTGGGCATACCGGAAAAAACTGTCCACAATAGTATAATGCAGGATTAAAAATTCTTTATCAAGTTTTTTACCTCTGCCCGCATCAGGAACTGGTGATTTATGTCTGGAATGTTTTCCTGTCCTCAGGTTGAGGCTTGACTATTGCCTGTTCCCAGGCGGGTCAGTTCCTCCCGCAATCGTTCGGCCGCCCGGTCGATTTCACGCAAGAGCGGTTCGGCCTGGGAAATGTTGTGGCTGCGGCCCATCTCTTCCAGTCGACGGCACAGACCCGAGAGCTCCTCGGCCCCGAACTGACTGGAGCTGCCCTTCAAGGTATGTGCGGCCCGGGCAATGGCATCCGCATCCCTGGCCTCTACCGCCCGGCTTATATCGGTAAATCGACTGGCCAATGTCTGGAGAAAAACAGTAATGACCGGGCCGAGATTTCCGATGTTGTTGCCCAGCTTTTCCAGCGTTTCCCGGTTTATAATCATACCGTCCTGGTCGGTGTCGTCGTCATTGTCCCGGCCAATGACGTGTCGTCCCTGGATACGAGCCTGCAGATCGGGAAGTTGTTTACCTATTACCTGTTTAAGCTTGTCAAAATTAAGCGGTTTCAGGAGATAATCGATCATGCCGCTGTCCTGACACCGTTGCCTGGTATCCATGGTTGCATCAGCGGTCAGGGCAATGATGGGAGGAATGGATCGGTTGCGGTCAGCAGCGTTGGCCAGGATTTTTTCGGTGGCCTCAAAGCCGTCGATAACCGGCATCTGGCAGTCCATGAAAACAAGATCAAAATCACGGGTCAGGCATTGTTCAACGGCCTGACGGCCATCTTCGGCCTCGACAATGCCGGCGCCTGCCCTTTCCAGGCTTTCCCGCAACACCATTCTGTTGGTCGGTTCGTCATCGACAATAAGGATCGTATAGGAGCATTCGGCGCCAGTCTGGTCTTCTGTCTGGTCACCACCATTCAAACAGCGGGTAGTATCCCGGCTTTCTGTTTCGGCGGCGGCAACCGGTAATCGCAGCTGGAACCAGAAGGTGCTCCCCTCCCCCGGTTCCGAGTTGAGGCCGAGGGCGCCGTCCATCAACTCGATGAGCTTGGCGCAGATGGACAGCCCGAGACCGGTGCCGCCGTGTCGTAGTTTTGCCGGTCCGTCAAGCTGGGTAAAGGGTTGAAACAGCTGCCCCTGTTTTTCCCGGACAATACCGGTACCGGTATCCATGACCTCAAAACGGATGGTATCGGTGTTTGCTGTCCTGTTGATCAGGGTGACCTTGAGACTGACCTTGCCCTTGCTGGTAAATTTTATGGCGTTACCCAGCAGGTTGACGATAACCTGGCGGATGCGATAGCCATCACCGATATAGGAGGGCGCCAGCCGGTCGTCAATATCGGTCAGCACCTGTAATTCTTTCTGCTCGCCGGACAGGGTGTAGAGCTCCATGGTTTCCAGCAGCATATCGGTGAGATCAAAAGGAGTAAGATCAAGGACCATCTTTTTTGCCTCGATCTTGCTGAAATCAAGCAGGCTGTTGATCAGGGAAAGAAGATTACGGGCGGAGGTGAGGATCAGTTCGGCAAAATGTTTCTGTCTGTCTTCAAGGTCAGTTCCCAGCAACAACTCGCTCAGGCCGATGACACCGTTCATGGGGGTGCGGATCTCATGGCTGATCATGGCCAGGAAATCAGACTTGGCCTTGTTGGCGCTGTCCGCATGCTTGGCCTTTTCACGCAATCGTCCGTTTTCTTCCCGTAAGGAGCGGATGGTGGCCTCAAGCTCTGCGATCTGCTGTTGCTCGGTTGTTTCTTTATGCTGGCTCATGGGATAGGGAAAAGGCTCAACTGTTTGTATTTTTTGGTCCGTTTGCGTACGGGCGCCGCCCTGGTCAGCAGCGAGGGATCAATATCATCGATGAATCTGGAAGGTTTGCCAGACCCCGGACGTCCGTTTTTACGCCCGGCGGTTGCGTAACTGAGATAGAGCTGGTGCCTGGCCCTGGTGATGCCGACAAAAAAGAGTCTGCGTTCCTCCTCGATATGGGCGCCAAACTCCTCCCGGCTCAACTGCAAACTCGACCCCCTTGGCAGCGTGCAGGGTCATCAGCGTTACCGCTTCGCCGGGAGGTTCGGCACCAATGGAAAGGATGTTGTCCTGCAGGTAGCGGCCAAATCCGGCAAGGGTATCGCCAAGGGATGCGGCCAGGCGGAAAAAACGCTGGATTTCCGGATCTTCATCGGAAAGTCGGTAACAGGGTAAAACCATGGACAACCCTTGCGCCACCCCCTTTTTGTCGGCAACCGACAAAATTTCATCCCGCAGGTTGGCAAATCTTTTTGCCGGCCCTCTGAGTTTCTCTTTCTCTTCGGCAAAAACAATAAAATCCATAAGCGGATTTGCA
>JALVQM010000507.1 GCA_027025615.1 Desulfobacteraceae bacterium
TTTGGTGTTGGTTTTTTGTTTAATCTTTCAGCAAAAATTCCCACTAGCTCCTCTCTCTCTTCTATAGCATCTAACTTTATTCTATTTGCTGATAATCTCATTTCTTTTTTTGCAGATATTAAAATACATCCTATCCCTAGTTGGTTAGCAATTTGCTTTATCTGCTCATAACCCTCCATGATGGCAAAAACATTACTGGCAAAATACTCCTGCCCATCCGGTCTTTCCCGATAATGATATCTTATAAAATCATACTTTCCCGCGTATTTTTTTATTATCGCCGGAGTATTATCTATGGAACCGTCATCAACGATGATCCATATTCCGGGCAGAACCGACTGGTACAATACACTTTGAATAGTTTCTTTTATATAAGCGGCTTCATTGAAAGCAGGTGTAATGATACAATATGATTCGATACGTTCCACAGACTGAACACCTGTAAAGATCAGAAAAAAAAGCAGAACCAGCCAGATGGCTCTGCTCTTGAAAAAACTTCTTTTAATGTAGCTCTATATAATGATGGAATTGTAAAAAGTCTTCGAGTCCGTATACTGGCATTTTGACTACTCCATCAGCCCGCAGGCTGTTGGGCGGAAACCAGTTTATTTCAAGATTATGGCCCCCGCTCAGTTTACATGGGGACAGCCATACGGGAATGTCACTGAAACAATAAACATCTCACAAATACTTGCCAGGCGGGGTATGGCAAGTATGCATGATAAGATCCGCCAAATTCCCTCAAGTTTCTTTTTTCTTTCTCCTGGCCCCCGCAAGGCCGGCAAGACCGACACTGAACAGGAGAATGGTGGCCGGCTCGGGATTTGGAACGACACTGGCCATGTCAACATCAAGAAATGTGTTGGCGATGCAATCTCCTCCCCAGCCGTTTACATACAGTTGCAGCTCATAGATATCTTCGTGGTTCAGAGACAGATCAAAATGTTCAGTGGAATGAAGAAAATTACTTTCCCAGGACGCATGATGGCTCCAATCATATAGATTAGACAGGACCTGAACTCCAGTGGTTGCATTAACCAAGCTATACCGGATAACAGGTGATTCATGGGTGCTGTCATCATGCACAGTGACATCAAACGTAAGGTTATCGAATTCGGATTGAAAGAGGTAGGTTGACGCTGCTGTAGCTTCCCCGTTCCAGCGCTGCGCAAAGGTCCTCACACTAAAATCACCGGCCCAGGATTCCGCAACCTCCGGATCAAGCCATCCATAATCCTGGGTGAGGCCGTCAGCCCTGGAGTGTAATGGTCCGTTTGAAGTCATGTCATAACTGCTGTAGACTTCTCCCGGAAGAGAATTACTCCCGGCCGCTCCCCAGATATGATGACTTTGTGAAAGTATCGTGATACCAAGGGGCGCTGCATGGGAAAGACCGATAAAAAAGAAAGGCAGACAAAGAGTCAGAGACAATATATATTTCTTCATACAATTTCCTTTTTTTTGTTAAAAATCTTAGATTCCAAGCCTTACCCTGCAACTTGCATGCCACAGATAACAACTCGACATTAACCGTATGATTACATACCGTTACATGACGACAGGGCTGTTCGCAGCAACATGCTGAAAAATCCGTTTTCCGGAAAAGAGAAAAAAACATCCGGATTCCAGGAAAAATTCCCTGAAAATGAATGATAAAACAACATTTAATGTTTATGATGAAATAAAAGAACCAGTTTCCTGAACTTTTTCAAGAAAATTCCAGAAAAATTTGCGGAAACATGGAAAAAACCAGTGAGTATCTCACTCAAGCAAGATTGAATATATTAATGAAATTATTCTGAAATCTTTTGGCGGTGCCGGGACACCGGGGCCGGACAAACCATAGATATCCACCTCTGTAATACTGTTCCAGTCATTGGCCGTATTGCCGTGCCCTGTTATTCGCACATATCTCGCATGTGATTCCGATATATTAAATTGTTCCTGCTGCAGCGTTGCCCCACTGCTGCTTCCGCTGAAAACAGAAGTCCACTCAGTGCGGTCCACGGAAACCCGGATGTCAAATTGTGTCGCCCTCTGGTCTCCGTGATAGAAGGCTATGGCAACCTGTGCAACTCTGTTTTCAGACCCCAGGTCATATTCAATCCATTGTCCATCTCCCTCCGCTGACCAGCGTGTTGCGAAATCGTTGTCAAGCGTATTTGCCGGTACATTACCGTCATCCGAACTCGCATCGACACCATGAATTGCAAGTTGTTTGACAACTTCCCCCTGGGCATGGGTAGTAAATTCATAATCTGAGGAAACAGCAAGGTTATCGGAGGCATCTGTTGACCTTACTCTATAGTGATAGCGAGTTTCAGGGTCCAGACCAGACAGGCTAACCGAATGTTCTGTCCGCAAGGCGCTGTCTAACACAGTAACTGAACCATACGACGTGGTGGTTCCATATTCAACCTGACTGTCAGCCTGTTCATTGGTTGACCAACTGATAACCGCACTGTCGTCCGAGATATTGGCCGCCTTTATATTACTCAAAACAGGGGGGGTTGTGTCGCTGCCACCTCCGGAACCGTATTCTATAGCTCCCATGTCGGGAGTACCGGACCGGTTATTGTTGAAATAATCCGTTACAGGAACATCAGGCCCAACAGTGCCGTTGTTAATTGCCGAACTTGTCTGTTTCAATGCAAAGTCAGATGCGGTGACATTTCGCTCCGCAGGACCGCCAATTCCGTGCATAACCGCAAAAGGGTCCGACTCTACATGGTCATTCCCGTGCAATGAATACCCCTGTCCGGCCACGCCGAGGAGGTTGTAATCAATATGGTGGTCACTTTGCTGACTTCCGCTAAAATGACTGTAATTGATGGAATGGGTAATATTATTGTAAATTTCCAGGTTATCAACATGGTCACCAATGGCAATACCTCCATATTGCCCCTGCCAGAAGGTATTATTATACATTTTCATGCCATCGGCATGCCAGACATACACAACAAAACCACTCTCAGGGGTATAGAATATATTATTCTTTAATGTAATATTTCGGCTTGTTCCCGTACCTCCCATAAAGAAAGCTGACGTAGAGCGTACATCATAAACAAGGTTCCCCGTGAATTCGCTGTCACTTACCCCGAAAAGTTCAAAACCATCGCTATGACCATTATAGCAGGATCCACCCCCACTATCTGTACCAACACCATAAAGATGGAAAATTTTGGTACCGGAAAAAAAAATATGATTGCTATTATACATTTCTACGCCATCGTCGGCAATATCGTGGATAGAACAGTCTGTAACATACACATAACTACTGTTGGAAACAATCCTTGCTCCACTGCAGGCATCAACCATCCCGTTTATGTCACAGTTTTCCAATCTAATATTACTTGAACCGCTGATATCAACAACACTACCTGAATTGCTTGAAAAATTACAGTTCCTGATCGTAATATTATCGCTGTTTGCGATAATCAATTTATCATAGGTTCCATTCTCATAGGTCAGGTTATTCTTTCCATTAATGGTAAGATCCGCCGCAAAAACATCATCAGCAAAGGCCAGTAACAACACAGATGCAAGGCAGCAGAAAAGGAGATGTCGATGCTCTAACAGTACCGTCTTCATAATTATGTTTTTCCAGGCCATCTTAATGTACTTAGATTTTCTTTGAAAAGAAATGTGGGTGTTTAAAAAATGTTCTTCCGCCCAGGCGGGGACCAGCAGGTTTTTTTTTGAACCTGACCCCCCGTTTTCTTCGACTGGTCGCGCCCATAACGAATAAATTCATCTTACCGGCCTGGGACATAAAGGACAAATCAGGTGTAATTTTTTTCTCAAGATTTATAATGCAATTAATACACCAGAAAAGCATGATCACTCTTTTAAACTGCCTGGATTTTCCTTTTTCTGAAACAACTGACAAGTATATCGGGTTTCCGACCTCGCCGGAACGGTATTGGGCAATGCGTTACCGCGGCATGGCAGCTCCCGTGCTGTACGGTATTTTAAAATAAACACTTATGGAGGCAGACAATGTCCCTTTTCGTTCGCAGGCAATTCCTGAAATGGTTTGGCGCTGGGATAGGAATCTTATTAGCAGGCAGCCCTTTTAAATGGCTCAGGTTCCTGAAATCCAGCCGGGCGGACACCGTTCCTTTCAATGTCTATGTAGCATATAACGGCACTCCGACGATGAACGTAGCAGGGGTGCTCCAGCTTGCCGGCGGAATCACCCGTTTCATAGACCGGGATGACATTGTCGTTCTCAACCCGAATGGACAATGGCCCAAACAGGGTTATACCAATACGGAATGCATGAAGGCGCTGATTGACATTATATTGAACCGGCCTGGAGGCTTCAGCGGTGAAATCATTATCGCCGAACATGTCCATTTCAGTCCGGCAAGAGCCCTGGGCGATGATTGTTGCTGGAACATGGCCGCCGGCACCAATCGTATTAATAACTGGCAGGATATGAATTATTTTGAGCTGGTTGATCATTTTCACAATAATGGGCATCCCAATGTAAACGCCATACCCCTTTACGATTCGAACCAAGCCCCTGACCACTGGGCAGCGGTTACTGGTCCCGCTGATATCCCCGAGGGCAAACATGGATGGGTGCGGACAACCTATACCACAAATACCAATGGGGCAACCGTCCGATTATCCCACGCAATATTACGCTCGCCTTACAGTGGCATGCTGGTCGACCTGAAACATGGAGTATGGGAAAACGGCGGGTATAACGGCCGGCAGGTAAAACTAATTTTTCTACCCACCCTGAATAATCACAGCAGATACAACCACGAAGATTACGCCGGTCCAACCAGTGCCGTCAAGTGTCACCTGGGAATAGTTGAATTTGCCGGACCATCCGGGACATACAACCTGCACCACATCGGCTATGACAGTCATGACAATCCGGATGCAGTGGGCGAATCGGTCGGTCAACTGATCACGGAAATCCTCACTCCCGTATTTTACATGACCTGTGCCGAATATACGGGATACCGTGGCCGCACAACCAGTACTGCTGCGCACACGAAAACGGTCGGTCTGTGTACCGACCCGGTAACCCTTGATTACTGGATGTGTAAATATGTAATGTATCCCATTGCCCCAAGCCAGACCTTTATGAATCCCGACAATGACAACAACCTGCGAAAAACGCTTCTAGGGTGTCACAGCAAAGGTGTCGGCACCCTGGACGAGTCGAAAATGATGGTGCTGAAAAAGGATATGATGGATCCAGGCCCGGGAGGCAGCACGAAACCGGGAAGCATTGTCCCTTTGATAAAGCCATTGATATTGAACAGCTGACCTTGTGCCTGCCGCAATTTGTCTTTTTGCTGCATCGGGTAATGCATGATTAACCTGCCGGGCGACGATTTCCGGCAACAACCGAAAATGCTGCCAGCATACCGCCAAAAGTGTTGCAGAGAAGATCAAGCCGGCTTGAGTTTCGCGACGGGAGAAGAACCTGGACAGACTCAATAAGAAAGCTGAACAGAAAGGCCATGACCACGATGAAAAAAAATCGCAGCCAAGCCCTGTGACGCAGTTTTCTGCTCAACATGGCAAAACAGAAACTGACAGGCATAAAACCGATGATGTTTAATATGATATCTTTGTATGTATTCTTCCTTCCAAACATATTGGCAACTATCGGGGGAAAAAAAGTAAGCGCAAGTGGGGAAAACCGATCGGGAATAACAAGATTATATGCTGTATTGTTTCGGTTTACGACAACTTCGTCTTTATACGTTCCGAAATCGTAATCGATAACAGGGGAACCGGCCGACATATCGCTGAGAATTGGATCGGTATAAAAATCATATATGACAACCCTCCGAATACTACCACGCCAGGTTTCAGTCCCTTCAGCATTATTCCCTAAAATCAGCCGGCCACCAGTGACTTTTTCGTCACCAAGCAATGAAAATCCTTGATAGCGTCCCATTAGCTTGCCATCGGTAAAGACTTCCGTCATCCCCGGTCTCGTGCGAATGGTAAGGGCAACTGTCCGACCTGTCGGCAGCAGGTCACGCAACCCGACTTCCCGGTATCCTTTGGGCAGCGATAATTCCCTGCGGAAAAGAACCAGATGAGTTTGCCACTGAGCGATAACAAATGGAGGCTGAGAATCACCATCGTAAAGAACAAGAATGCAGCCCAATCCCTCAGGCTTTTTTAACGGGGTAAGAATAAAATGAAAAACAGCACCCGTATTGTTATCGAACGTGACAGGTCGGACAGTCCACGCCATCCCCCTGTCATCAAACCTGTTTTCCTGGAGACCCATACCAAACGCGGCCCGACCGGACCCGGTGTTTACAGAGACATCATTATCAGGAAAAAAATTAAATGGATACCAGCCGAACCAAAGCGTGGCACTTACAAAAAAAATACAGATAATCAGACGAATAAAGGAGGAGGAAGAAAAAAACAATTTTTCATTACCACTATTGTTCAGCACCAAGGGCAACATCGCTGAAGCCAACAGACAAATCGTACATTGAAATGCTCAGGGCACCGGGAAAAAACAATTTGCCCCATTCTTCGCGCGCTTGCCCTTCGGTTGGTAAAAAAAGAAGATAAGCTGCTTAAGGGCATTCAAGAAGAGGGTAGAGACTCTGCTTCGAAAAATTTTAAAAACTTCGGATAAAAAGATTGAATATAATGAGTTGCTTCTTTCCGGGCTTTTTTATAAGAGGAATCAGCAATCGACACAGTAACACGAACAAAGGCATGTTGTTCATCTCCAATTGTGACCTTGTTAATTATTGTATTGATCTTGTTCAAATAGACATGGGGGGTTGTCTTTTTTTCGGCTTGATACCAATACAGGACCAGTTCTTTTTTATCTTCGCGAGTAGCGATTATTTCCGCGTACTTAATATTATGGCCGTCAATACTGATTTCCCGGTAAACAGGCTTGTTGATTGCCCAACCCTGACCAGGAAAGCAGGCAAGGGGCGAGTGGGCGGCCGAAATTTTATCCGCCGTGTAATAAAAACCGATAAACAGATTTATTTTACTTCCTTTACCAAGGTAATCAGCAAAGATATAATCATCAAGATCAAGAAAATTATATATGTCTTCCTGGATTCTGATATTATCAGCGACATGATAACCTTCAATTTCAGCAAGTTGACTCTGGAGAGATAGTCTCTGTACTGTTGCTGAAGGTTGTCTGGGAAAATAGACAAACAAGCAGGTAATAAAAAACAATATGATCAGGACGGAGAGTTTTCTCGCTCTTTTGTTTGCCAACTTTCAAATATCCTCTGAAACAGAAGTAAAAGAACAAGGGCTATTCCAAAAACAACAAGCCCGAGTATGGTGTGCGGAGTTCCAACAGCAAGATCAAGCTTTAAATAATAGTATGCCAGCACGAGAGATACTACCCTGATAATATTGACAAAAAAAGCTACAGGTAAGCTCATGCAGGTTAACAGTACCCTGAGGGTTGCTTTGGTTAACATAAAATAGCCCATAATCAGGCTTAGTGTTAACAGGGTTATCATGGATCGTAAGCCGCTACACGCCTCCACAACCTGAAAAGTTCTTCCTGGAATATAAAGAATATTACCCTCTCTCATGACCGGAATATTCAACAGGTGAATAATGGATTCACTGACCTGTGAAACCTTGAGCTGCAAAGGGAGAGTAATGGTGGAATAAATCTGGTTAGGAATCGGAATAATGATAATCAGAAGAATAATTGGAGTGGTGAGCTCTTTAATGGCGCCAAAACCGGCCATGTAAATCAACACACTTATAATAGTAAAGACCAGCGTTAGCGAAGAGATGGTAGGTATCTGTAGCTGCAGGGAAACGAGATACAGAATTATTGAAATGATTATCAATGGCAGCCCGAAAATGCTATTCCCCTCTTGTTTTTTGTGAAAAATATTTTTTTTACACCACACCATATAACCGATAATGGGAACGACCAAAAAAGCATAGGCATATTCTTCCGATCTTGCCCACTTTTCTACCAGAATCTGAAAAACAGGAAAAAAAACACCGATAAACAGCAGAGTGGCAAGAATTACCAGGCAATAGAA
>JALVQM010000508.1 GCA_027025615.1 Desulfobacteraceae bacterium
GGTCCACCGGCTTTTACCTCAACATTAAAACCTGCATTTTTAAAAAAACCTTTTCTGGCTGCGTACAAATCTCCGATGACCGATGCGTTGTAAATCCATTTTAACCTGTAGTTAAGCTTCACCGCCCGGCCGGCTGAAACAACCGTCGAGCCAGCCATAAGGATCGCAAGTGAAAAAGTGGCAATTTTCAACATCCTGCTGTTCAATCTTGCCAGTCTGGATTGCATTTCGGTTCTCCTTCTGAAATTATGCCTACTAGCATTAATCCGCGCCGGTCCAGGCCTTTTTAACCAGGCTGCCGGCCTGCTCCAGCAGCCCCTGGTAAACCGAAAGACAAATTCCAATCAAAAGTAAAGCCACCAGAATTTTGGCCAAATCACTCTGATAGAGAGCTATCCTTATGCTATAGCCAATGCCGGCATTGGCCGCGATAAACTCGGCTACTATGGTCCCGGCCATTGCCAGGGTGGCGCTTCCGGCAATCACAGTCGTCAGCTTGTGTAAGTTTTCAAAAGCCCGGATCTTCACTTCCAATTGCCAGCGCATTCGCCCGGTGCAGCGGTAGAAATGTTCCACAGCTTCAACAGGTTCGCTCATTACTCCCAGAACTGTGAGCAAAATCGGAAAATAGCAAATCATGGCGGCAATCAACAGCCGTGACAGAAAACCATCCCCCAGGAGGATAAAAATTATCGGAGCAATGGCCACTATAGGGTAGGCCTGGACATTATAGGCGGCTGCCTTGATAAAGTTTCCAAACCAGGTCGTCCGGCGCCCAAGAACACCAATTACCAATGCCAGAACAATGGATACCACCTGTCCAATAACGGCAACTTTCAAGGTGTCCAGCACATCCCAACCGTAACGACCCAAGACATCAACGGCTGTTTCCCACAACAGGGGCAGTCCCGGGATGACATAGTCAGAAAGGTCAAGCGTATACTTAAGGGCCAACAGCAGAAAAACCCCAAGCAGGTAAATAAGAAAAAACTGGTAAATTCTTCTAGGCAGCATTCATCATCTCCAGCATTGTGCTTTGCAAAGCTGCCCGGTTCAATTGATTGCCAAGCTCAAGATCCTGACCTGCCAGGCGGATTATCCGCGGTTGTTTGGCCGCTGAGCGCAGTACTGCTATTTGTTTGCAAAACTTGGCAATTTCAACCAGATTATGGGAAATATAAACAAACATGGCCTCCGGAAAGAGGTTTTTCAAGTGCATTAAAATCTTTTCACGAGTCTTTTCATCCACATTGGCCAGGCTTTCATCCATTATCAACAGGTGAAAATCCTGCAGCAGGTATCTAACCAGATTGACCCTGTTTTGCTGCCCCAGGGAAAGCCGACCAAACCTTTGATGTGTACATTGGCTGATGCCGAAAATATCCACCAGGGCTTCACGCAAACCTGCCTTGCCGGCAGGGGTGATTTTTTCAAGGTGTTTTCCTGCAGTAGACCAATCCGGCAGACGTTCAAGATTGTAAGTATATAAAACCGTATCAATCCGACGCTTTATTACCTGGCCCTGGAGCGGCTCTATTTCTCCAGACAGTATCCTGGCCAGGGTTGTCTTACCCACTCCGGAAGGGCCGAAAAGGGCATGAAACCCGGGCTGTTCAAATGAAAAGCTAAGATTGTCGAAAATTGGCTTGCTTTCAAATTGATACCGGTAGCTGATGTTCCGGCATTCTATACGCATCTCCACCTGCTGCTGCCACCGGACCTTAAAAAAGGTCGGTACTGGAAAAATGAATTCAACTAGCCATTATCACCGTCTATCAAATCGCCCAGAGCACCCAGGATAGAGCCTTCACCCTTACTGCCGCCACGTTGAGGAGCTGCCTGAAGCATCCGGCCTGCCATCCGTGAAAAGGGCAGAGACTGGAGCCAAATCCTGCCGGGGCCTTTCAGGGTCGCAAAAAACAATCCTTCACCGCCGAACAGGGCTGTTTTAATCCCTCCAGCCTGTTGAATATCGAACTGGACACTGGGCTCCAGGGCCACAATGCACCCGGTATCCACATGTAAAATCTCACCAGCATCCATCTGCTTTTCGACAACCGTTCCTCCGGCGTGCATGAAAACCATACCGTCACCGTCGAGCTTCTGCATAATGAAACCTTCGCCACCGAAGAGGCCTGTCAATATTTTGCGTTGAAAGTAAATCCCTATGGAAACCCCTTTGGCCGCACATAGAAAACTGTCCTTTTGGCATATCAGGGTACGTCCAACCTGATCCAGATGTACCGGTATGATATTGCCCGGATAAGGTGCTCCAAAAGCTACATGGGCTTTGCCTTGACCGGTATGGGTAAAGACGGTCATGAAGAGACTTTCTCCGGTCAGCAGCCGTTTACCGGCTCCAAGGAGCTTGTCCATGAAACCACCCCTGCTACTGCTGCTTGATCCGTCACCGAAAATGGTTTCCATCGCCACCGAACTGTCCTTGTACATCATGGCACCAGCCTCGGCAACGGCGCTTTCGCCAGGGTCAAGTTCGATTTCGACAAATTGCATTTCTGATCCGAAAATCTTGAAATCTATTTCGTCCGCACTTTTACCAACCGGTGGCGGCGGGGCCGCCGGGGTTCGCTTGCCAGGTTCCAGCTCGTCTATCTGGGA
>JALVQM010000509.1 GCA_027025615.1 Desulfobacteraceae bacterium
GTCATGATGCCTTTGGTAACGTTAATGTCAGCGCCAAGCTGTTTCAGGTAATTGTGAGCAAGCCTGGAAATGTAGCGCGTGTCATTAAGTTGACTGCTGATAAAGTCACGTTTCTGTACATCATCCTTTGTCATGTAAAAGCGTTTTCTTTTGTTCCCGAGCGTATTGTTCCACCGTGCAATACGCTGAGTGATCTGTTCCCACTTTTCCCTGTTGCTGCCAAAAGCATCGATAGGTGTTCGCTGCCCCTTGGAACGGTTTTCCCCGGCAAGGCATACGACCTTGTTCATATAGGAGTCATCCAGGGATTCGCTGTAAGGCAGAATGTGGTCAATTTCCACTTCCGCACTAAACAGGGTGGCCAATGGAATTTTCTGGCCGCTGTAGGCACACATTTCACTCTGGTCTTTCCAGAGGCGGTATCGGATTTTATCGTTTCTCCCAGGGTACTTTGACAGTTTCAGATGAGGGTTCTTTTCCGCCATAAGCTGGTATTGTTTCACAGCCTCATCGTTTTCCCTGGTATTGGCTTTCTGGCGGCGCATAAATTCTTTGTACCGTTTGGTATTCATTTCCAGATCACGCGCCATTTCCATGCGAATGATGTCGGGCCTGCCGTGTTCGGCGATCAAGGCATTGACAAGCCGCCGCAGTTCATGCAAAGCCTTGTTGACGATGGGATTGGCCGTTGCTGGTGGAGGCCCCAGATTTTCTGTCGGTTTGACTGTTTCGGTTTCATAACCGTAGCCCGCGTTTTGGCGGGCATCGGCATAAATCTGTCCTTTTTTCAGCCACGGTAGCAGTTTGCGGATTGCCCTGAGAGAGTGTTTGCCATGGCCGGGTTCGAATTCCAGCAGGCACAGGTCGATGGAGGTTTTCAGGTCAAATTTCCAGTGTTGCATCAACCGTTTTTTCAGGGCAGACTTTTTTCGAATAGTCAGGAGGTCCTCAACCAATTCCAGTTTTTTCTGCTCGTTCAGATTATCCCACCCGGCATAGACTTTGCGGATTTCACAGGCGGTTATATTGCCCTTGAGTTTTTTATTACCATGCTCAAGATTGAATTCCGTGGCTTTGTCGAATCCGAGGGTCTTTCTGATCTGCGGGAAAGTGACAGCCGGATTTTTTTCGAACAACGCGACCAGTTTTTTCCGGTCCTCCTCATTAATCCGGTTCCATTGGTCAGTATAGGGATCAAGGTATTCCAGGTTGTTGATGTCCTGCAGATAGCGGAATCTTTGATATTCCAGGCGGGCGGTCTGTGCACGTTGTTTGCCTGGTTCCAGCGAACATTTCCCTACTCTGTCCTCTTTCAGCTTCAGGGGGCGTTGTCTGAAAATGATTTCTTCGATTTGTGCTTTTACATCTTCTGTCAGAACAGCATGATGGTTCTTTTGTGAGGTCCATATCTGTTCCAGTTCGTCCCGGTACATTTGCCGGTCGGTTCGGAGATGGCCACCATCCCTTTTCCGGTTTCTTTTGCTGTCTGGTGCTGAAATGCGGGAGAGGTATTCACCAAGTGTGCGGCAACCGCTTTCCCTTATCTTTTCTCTCAACAGAGCGATATCCTGCTTGAATTCCCCTTCCTCACCAGCCGGTTTTTTGTCCTTGTCATCGAGTTCGTCCAGTATGTCCAGCACATCCGGGTCATCAATCATGTCACCCAGCAAGGTTTTGCGGTTACTCAGGAAGCCACGGCGTTGCACCAGATGCAGGAAGACCCTGCCGAGTTCATAAGGTGTCAGGGCGCTATCGAGTGCTTTTGCACGCAATGTGTAAGGATCGCCCAGCCTGTTCAATATAATCTCTGGCTGGTTGTGTTCTTGTAATTCTGCCGGTAGCAGTTCCAGGGAAATCAGGTATTTCAGCATGCGCTGCTTGCGCCTCGCGCGGCGTTGTATGACACGCCTGGCGAGACGCGCATTGCGGCGTTTTACATTTTTTGGTGTCGGCGTTTTTTCTTCGACGGCTTTGTTGAAGATCCGACATCCTGCATCAATGATGTTTGCTGGATTTTTGTTTTCCTCCTCCAGAAGCGCCCAACCAATTGAGTTGCTTCCCAGATCCAGTCCCAGGACTTTCTTGCCCATTTCCTTCTCCTGTGTATAATTGTCTCCGTGTAACCAACCAAGGCCTATTGATTAGCTTTTCATACCAATGAAATGATTTTTTCGTAGGCAACGCTTTCAAGCGACCAAAACCCTCGCAATCGGGGGTTTTTTATTGTCAGCAAGAAAAATTGCCGAAAAAGTCAGGCCTTCTCTTGTTTTTTCACTGAAACCTTATATTTGGTAAGAAAATTTTGCAATAAAAGCTCTGAGCCGGGATAGCAGTTGGCCGTTATTTGATATTTGTTCCCGCTTTGGCCCCATGATTCTTCTTCTGCCAGTGCTTTTTGCAGTGCAGTGATGTCATGGAAGAAAACGCCGCCGACGGCATCGACGCCGTGTTTGAAGAGGACGTCCGGCAGGCCGCTGCCGCTGGGGCCGACGAGGCTGAAGGTTTTTGCGTTGCGGCTGTGTTGCAGGATTTCGTCCAGCGTCTGGTTGATGAGGGTGGATGCCGTGCAGATGACATGCGCGCATTGGGCGAGGTCGGTGGCGTCTTGTCCCGGAG